>NZ_JBFALK010000016.1:0-232810 GCF_040656155.1 Microtetraspora glauca | reverse complement strand
CGGGGGGTGCGGCCCGCCCGCCGCGACCTGCCCGGTCAGCGGGGCGTGTCGGGCCCGCGCCGCCGCCCGGGACCGGTCGGCGGCGCGCCGGCTCCCCTCCTGAGCAGGGTGGCGGGGGCGCCGTGGTCGGCGCGCAGGCGCAGCAGAGCCGGATCGGACTTCCAGAAGGTCTCGAAGTCCTCCGCGGCGAACTTCTCCACGATCAGGTGCATCGCGATGTCGTGGCGCACGTACTCGACCGCGACCAGGACCACCGCGGGGTCGTCGGTGTAGACGCCCCAGGCGTCATCGTTGATCACGCCGCCGATGACGGCCTGCTCCCGGTCGGCCACCACGACCAGCAGCCGGCAGCCCAGGTTCTCCAGCGCCACCTTGGGGCTGGAGAAGCGGTGCTGGGTGGTGTGGCCCACGGGGTCGGGGTCGTCGCCGAAGACGACCGCCGAGACGTCGACGCCGTCGGCCTCGGCCCTGCGGGCCAGGGGCTTGAGCGGCTCGATCTCCGCCGGCCAGCCGGACAGGAACAGGTCTCTGCGCGCCGCGGCGACCACGTCCTCGGCCCGGGTGAGCAGCGACGACCGGTCGGTGAGGTTGTGGATCAGTCGCACCTGGGTGGGCGAGGCCACCTCGGGCAGCGACTCGCGCAGAGTGCTGATCGACTGGTCGAACTCGCGCCGCATCCGGTCCAGCAGTGACATCGGGGGCAGCGAGATGTAGCCCACGCCCGCGTCGCCTAGCCGCACCTCGTAGGCGGCGCCCCGGCCCACGAGCTTGCCCAGCGTCTCGTAGACCGTGCTGCGCGGCACCCCGGAGCGCTTGGCCACCTCGTAGCCGTTGAGCGGGGCGCCGGCCGCCACGAGCGCGACGTAGGCCTTCGCCTCGTAGCCGGACATGCCGAGGCGCTGGAGCTCTTCGATCACTCTCTGCTGAGACACGTTGCCATCGTCGCATCACCTCGGGGTCCGGGACGAATTCCGATCATCACTCCAGTCTAGCCAGGGGCAGAGGATAGTCGTTAACCTTCACACGCATAACGATGTTCGAGGAGAGCCGATGGCCGACAGCATCTTGATCACCGGGGGCGCCGTCATCGACGGGACCGGCGCCGCGCCCCGAGCCGACGAGGCGGTGCTGGTGCGGGGCGACCGGATCGCCGCTCTGGGCGCCGCGGCACTCGCCGCAGCCGAGTCGGGTGGCGTTGACGAGCGGATCGACGCGAGCGGGCGCACGGTCATGCCCGGGTTGATCGACGCCCACACCCACCTCAGCTTCGGCGAGCCGACCGGCAACGACGAGCTCTTCCACCACCGGACGCAGGGCTACAGCTCGATGTTGTCGGCCTACCACGCGCGCAAGGTGCTGCGCGCCGGGGTCACCGGCGTGCTCGACGCCGACTGTCTGTGGTCCATCGGGGTCGAGCTGCGCGACGCGATCGACACCGGCATCGTCGAGGGCCCCCGCATGCGCGCCGGGGGACAGGCCCTGATGACCATGCTCGGCGGTACGGCCGGCCGGATGATCGCCGATGAGGGCACCACCGGCTACGCGACCGTCGTGCACAACCGCGACATGATGGTCAAGGAGGTACGGCGCCAGATCAAGTACGGGGTCGACTGGATCAAGATCATGGTCACCGGCCTGATCCCGTCCATGAAGGGCCCCGAGGTCCAGGTCTGGAACCTCGACGAGCTCCGTACCGTCTGCGACGCCGCGCACGAGCTGAACACCAAGGTCGTCGCGCACTGCCGCAACTCCGCGAGCACCCGCGACGCCGCCAGGGCGGGCGTCGACCTGATCTACCACGCCTCGTACATGGACGACGAGGCGCTCGAAGCCGTCGTCGAGTCCGGCAGCGCGCTGTGCCCGACGTTCACGCTCCTCGGCAACCTCGCCGACTACGGCCAGAAGATCGGCAGCGCGCCCGAACTGCTCGACGTGTTCCGTGCCGAGATCGAGATCACCGCCGCGCAGATGGCCAAGGCGCACGCCGCCGACGTGCCGTTCCTCACCGGCTCGGAGACCGGCTTCGCCGTCACCCCGATCGGTGAGTGGCACGCCCGCGAGCTGGAGATGTTCGTCCAGTACATGGGCATGACGCCGATGGAGGCGATCGTCGCCGCCACCCGCAACGGCGCCTTCGCGCTGCGCATGGAGGGTGAGGTCGGCACACTGGAGACCGGCCGGCTCGCCGACGTCATCATCGTCGACGGCGATCCGCTGAAGGACATCACGATCCTGCAGGACCGCACCAGGATCGCCGAGGTGATCAAGGGCGGGCGGCGGATCGACATCACCACCCCGATCCCCGAACGCCGGATGCGCTCCACCGACCAGGTCAGGTTCCTCGCGTCCTGCCCCCTCACCCGCGGGCTCGCCCTGACCGAGGAGCAGTTGGAGAAGCTGGCCCGTGTCTGACCCTCGCCCCGATCACCGGCCCGGTCGTCCGTCCGGGCGGCGCGCGCCGGTGATCGACGTGCATGCGCACGCCGTGCTGGAGGTCAGCCTCGGGTCCGCCGGCGCCGCGGGACCGGAACTCGGCGTCGCGGCCGACGGCACGCCCTTCTACCGCGTCGGGGAGTACGTCCTGCGCGGCGTGCGCTACGCGGGAAGCCCGTTCATGGACGTGGACGTCCGCGTCGCGGCCATGGACGAGGCGGGCATCGACGTGCAGCTGCTGTCGCCCAACCCGCTCACCTACTTCGACCGGCTGGACACCGGCGCGGCGGTGGCCTTCGCGCGCGCCCACAACGACGCGCTTGCCGACGTGGTGGCCGAGTACCCGGCCCGCCTGCTCGGCGCCGCCCAGCTGCCGGTGCAGGACGTCGCCGCGTCGATCGTCGAGGCCCGGCGCGCCGTGCGCGAGCTGGGGCTGGCGGCCGTGTACGTCGACACCGACCCCGCCGGGCGCACCCTGGACGACCCGGCACTCGACCCGCTCTACGAGGCGCTCGTCGACCTGGACGTGCCGCTGTTCGTCCACCCGTCGCCGCTGGGCCCGGACGGGCCACCGGCGGATCCCCGGCTCGGGCGCTTCGACCTCGACCTGCTCTTCGGGTTCGCTCGCGACGAGACGCTGGCCGTGGCCGCGCTGATCTTCGGTGGCGTGCTCGACCGGCACCCCGGCCTGGACGTGTGCGTCTCGCACGGAGGCGGCACGGCCGCGTTCGTCGCCGGGCGGTTCGCCCGCGCCGTGGACAAGCGCCCGTGGGCCGGCGCGAAGCTGCGGGAGAACGGGTTCACGCACTACTACCGCCGCCTGTGGTTCGACACCCACGTGCACGACGAGCTGTCGCTGAAGCTGCTCGTCGAGCACGCGGGCACCGAGCGGCTGGTGTTCGGCACCAACTTCGCCGGCTGGGACTCCGGCGCCCACGAGGGCCCGGGGCTCGACCCCGAGATCCTCTCGGCCAACGCAGGCAGGCTCCTGCGCCGGGAGAGACGGCCGGCGTGACCATGCGTGCCGTAGTGCTGTCCGGCGGGCTCACCCACGACTTTCCCGCCACCACCGCCTGCCTGGTGGACCTGCTGTCCGGGCAAGGCTTCTCGGCCGAGGTCCACACCGGCGTCGACGCGGTCCTGCACGCCCTGCCGGGTGCGGCGCTGCTGGTGGTGAACGCGCTGCGCTGGACGATGAACGGACCCGGCACCCCCGACCGCTATCGGAGGTTCGCCGAAGCGGAGGGCGCGAGCCCGTCCGCGAGCGCCAGGGCCGGGCTGGCGGCTCACCTGGAAGCGGGCGGCGGGGTGCTCGGCCTGCACACGGCGAGCATCTGCTTCGACGACTGGCCGGAGTGGGGGCGGACGCTCGGCGGCGCCTGGGCGTGGGGCCGCTCGCACCATCCGCCCATCGGTCCCGCGGTCGAGGTACGGCCGAGCGGCGGGCACGAGCTGGTGGACGGCCTCGATCCGTTCACGGTCGTCGACGAGGTGTACGGGGATCTGGACCTGGCGCCGGGGATCGTCCCGTTGCTGACCGCCCGGCAGCCCATGGGGCCGGACACCGATACCGAGCATCCCCTGCTGTGGGCCCGCGAGCACGGCGGCGGCCGCGTGGTCTACGACGCGCTCGGCCACCACCCGCCGTCCTACGAGGTGCCCGAGCACCGCGAGATCCTCCGCCGGGCCGTCCGCTGGACCACGCACGGCTGACCCGCACGCATGAGAACGAGGGTGCGTCACGCCGCCGTGACGCACCCCCCGCGGTCGTGTCAGGCCTCGGCGAAGCCGACGGAGTCCACCGACGCCGGGCGCGGCAGCGAGGCCAGTGTGCTCTTGATCAGGCCGCCGTCGACGGCGAGCGTCTGGCCGCTGACGTAGGCGGACTTCTCCGAACCGAGGAAGAGCACCGCGGCGGCGATGTCCTCGGCCGAGCCCAGCCGCGCCAGCGGCACCGCGCCCTCGCGCACCCGCCGCACCTCGGGATCGGCGTAGATCGCGTCCGACATGCCCGCGTGGATCAGCCCGGGAGCCACGCAGTTGACCCGGATGCCGTGCTTGGCCCACTCCATCGCCATGTGCTCGGTCAACCGGACGACACCGGCCTTGCTGGCCGAGTAGGCGCCCGCGTGCGGGGCGGCCGCGATGCCGTTGATCGAGGCCAGGTTGACGATCGCGCCCCCGCCGGCCTCCACCATCGCCTTCGCGAGCGTCCTGGCGACGATGAACGTGCCCGTCAGGTTGACCCGCAGCGCGGCCTCCCACTCGCCTACCGGGAGGTCGAGCAGCGGCCCGAACCGTACGATGCCGGCGTTGTTCACCACCAGGCGTGGGGGCTCCGGCAGCCGCGCCGCCGCGGCGCGCACCGACTCCTCGTCGGCGACGTCGACGGCCGCGCCCACGCACGCCTCCCCGATGTCGCGGGCCGTCTGCTCGACGGCTGAGCCATCGATGTCCCATGCGGCGACCCGGTAGCCCTCTTTCACCGCGTGCTCGGCGATGACGGCTCCGATGCCGTGCGCCGCCCCGGTGACCACGGCCCATTTCGTCATTGTGTCTCTCCCCTTGTCGGCCTGGCCTGCCGCACTGACCCAAGCGTCGTCATGACTATAACTACGCTAGGGGGCGCGGAACGCGGCGGCGTGCTTTTCACGAGCTGTTCACAACGGTTGACCGGCGGGACACACAGTCACAGGAGCGCCTGGTACGCCCCGCCGTCGACGGGCACCGCCGCGCCGGTGAGGTACCCGGCCTGCGCCGAGCAGAGGAACGCGACGACCGCGCCGAGATCGGCCGGCTCGCCGAGCCGCCCCGCGGGGACGTCGCCGACCGGCGGGAGGTCGCCGTACACCTGCGTGACGCGTTCCGTACGGTGCAGGCCGGGCTGCACGGAGTTCACCGTGATCCCGTCCGCGGCCACCTCGCGGGCCAGCGTCCGCAGGAAGCCCGTGGCTCCCGCGCGGGCGGTGTTGGACAGCGCGAGGTTCGGGTACGGCTGCCGCACGCCGAGCGAGGTGATCGCCACGATCCGGCCCCAGCCGCGCTCCCGCATGAAGGGCAGCGCGGCCAGGGACATGCGGACGACGGCGAGCAGGCTGCGTTCGAGCGCCGGCTGGTACGCCTCCGGCGGGGTCCGCGCGATCGTGCCGGGCGGCGGGCCCGGCCCGTTCACCACCAGGATGTCGAGGCCGCCCATCAGCGCCGCGGCCTCTTCCACGAACGCGGCGGCGCCGTCCGGCCCGGCGACGTCGGCGCGCAGCCATCGCACGCCCGGCCCGAGCCGCTCGGCCGCGGCGCGGGCCCGCCCGCCGTCGGAGCCGCAGATCGTGACCTGCGCCCCCTCCGCGGCCAGAGCGGCCGCGCTCGCGTAACCCAGTCCCGCACTGGCCGCCGCCACGGCCGCGCGGCGCCCCCGGATCCCCAGGTCCATGGCTACGGCCCGGGCCGCAGGGCGGGGCGCCCGGCCGGGATCGGGCGGGCCCGCCGTCTGGGCGAACGTTCCGCCGGACGGTGGAACGTCGCCGGGTGGCGGGGAGCCCACTCAGTAGACATCGATCTCCTCGTCCCCGTCGAAGACGCGGATGGCGCCGGAGGGGCAGTCGCGGGCGATGTCGAAGATCTGCTCGTCGGTCAGTCGCGGCCCGCCGGGGACCAACGCGACGATCTCGTCGTCGTCGAACCGGAACACCTCCGGCGACTCGGCCACACACTTGCCGGAGCTGATGCACACGTCCCGATGGAGCTCGATCCGATACGTCACTCGTCCCCTCCGAACAGGACCGGGTAGGAGCCCCAGTAGGGCCGTTGGGTGTTGGCGTCACGCCGTGGCGGGTTGTCCGGGTCGCGTCGCACCCGCGCCGCGAACATCCGCTGGACCACGCCGGTGACCAGGCCGAAGAGGTGCTCGTCCGGATCCGAGCCGGCCCGCTGCACGACTCCGGCGGCCAGGTCCTGGCCGATGCACACGTGCATCCCGGCGGCGAAGCTCAGCCCGAACGGGGCGACGTTCGCGGGGAGCGTGCGGTGCGGGTCGAACTCGGCGGCGTCCGCGCCGAAGACCTCCGGGTCGCGGTTGACCGACTGCAGGTCGATCACCACGGTCGCGCCCTCGGGGATCTGGATGCCCGAGCGCAGCGAGACCGGTGCCAGGGCTCGCCGCCGGCCGGTCGGGCTGGACGGGTTGAGCCGCACGGTCTCGTGTACGCAGCGCTGGACGAACAGCGCGTCGGTGGCGGCGAGCCCGGCGTCCTCCGGGTACGCCTCGACCCAGCCCAGGATGTGATCGACCGAGCGGACGAACGCCGTGGCGCTGGTGTGGGCGCCGGCCAGCAGGAAGAACGCGACCTCTCTGCGGATCACCTCGGGCGGCAGCCGCAGCTCGCCGGTGTGGCGCAGCAGCGTGGTCAGCACGTCGCTGGGGACGTCGACGTCATGGCCGGCGGCCTCCCGCTCCAGCAGCTCGCGGCGGCGGGCGATGGACGGGGCCAGGAACTCCGCGTCCCAGTCTTCCAGCGCCTGCGCGATCACGCGCCGCTGCTCCGTCTTGTCCTTCGTGGAGTGCGCGAGGGTGGCGCCCTCGATGAACTTCATCATGTAGTCGTAGAGCCGCCGGGTCTCCTCGGCGGTGCCCGCGGGGCGGTCGACACCCGCGGTCAGGGCGGCGAGGTTGAGCATCAGCTCGTGTCCCAGATGTACGAGGTCGACCCGGCCCTCCGCCTGGTAGGGGGCGAGGGTCTGCTCGATCACCTGCGGGAACAGCTCGCGTTCGTAGCGCTCGAACACCTCGCGCCGGAACATCCGGTTCTCCACGCGACGCCGGGACCGGTGCTCCTCGCCGTGCAGGTTCACCAGCACGCCGGCCATCACGACCTCGCCCTCGTCGTAGAGGGACTGGCGCAGGTCCTTGCTGCGATAGGCGTCCTTGGCGTCGGGGAACGTCGTGAGGACAATGGTTGTCTCTTCGGCGACGGCTGTCATCTGGACTTGCTCCTCGGTTGGCGCACGACCGGATCGGGGGCTGCCGGTCCCCGCTGAGCGTCTCGTGGTGTACGGAACGGCGTCAAGACCCTAACGACGAATGACAAGGCAGTTCGAGGGTCCGCATCTTCCCTGGGAACGGCGTCGCTGGTAGCGTCGTTAGGGTTCTAACCCCGTATGCCCAGGGAGCGCGTGGCGATGACGACGATCACCCTTGACGGCTACGCCGACGTACGCGAGGCCTTCCGCCTGCGCGACTTGAAACAGGCGCTCTACGACGAGGGCGGGGTCGTGATGGCCGACTGCCTGCTGGTGCTGCACGGCGAGGACCATCGGTCCCGGCGCCGCGTGGAGAACCGGCTGTTCCGACGGGGCACGTTCCGGCACTGGGAGCGCGAATTCCTGCACGACGTCGTACGGGACACGCTGGCGCCGTTCGCCGCCGACGGCCGCGCCGACCTGGTCGAGCTCGGCTACCGCACGATCATGAGCTTGACCGCGCTGGTCGCCGGCATCGACCGGCCCACCGGCAGCGCGGCCGAGGCGGACGCGCTCTACCGCTACGCGAAGAAGTTCTCCGAAGGCGCCACCCTGGTGCACACCACCCGGGACCCGGAGGTCGTCCGGGCCGAGGTGCGGGCGGCGCTGGACGAGTTCGACGCGGCGTTCCTGCAGCCGTCACTGGCCCGCCGCCGTGAGCTGCTGGCCCGGCACGCGGCCGGCGAACTGAGCGAGCAGGACCTGCCCCGCGACGTGCTCACCGGCCTGCTGCGCCACTGGGACGAGCTGGACATCGACCAGGAGATCCTGCTCCGCGAATGCGCCTTCTACCTGCAGGCCGGCTCGCACAGCACCGCCGACGCGTTCACGCACTCGGCCGACGAGTTCTTCGCCTGGGTCCGCCGCGACCCGGCCGCCGCCGAGAAGGCACTCGACGACCCGGTCCGGCTCCAGCGCTGCGTGCACGAGACCCTGCGCCTGCACCCGGCCAGTCCCGTCGCGCAGCGCCGGGCGCTCGCCCCGGCCGTGCTGCGCAACGGCACCGAGATCCCCCAGGGCGCGTTCGTCGTGCTGGACATCGCGGCGGCCAACCGCGACCCGCGGGTGTTCGAGCGGCCGGACGCGTTCGACCCGCTGCGCGAGGTCCCGGCCGGCGTCCCCAGGTGGGGCCACGCCTTCGGCGGCGGCATGCACGCGTGCATCGGCACCGAGCTCGCCGGCGGCGTCCCCGAGGCGGACGACGGCGTCGCCGTGACGGATGGCGCGGAACAGGCGCACGAGCAGGTTCTCGGCACCGTCACGCTCATGCTGTCGGCGCTGCTCGCCGCCGGGGCCCGGCCCGATCCGGAGCGGCCGCCGCGGCGGGACCCGGACTCCTCACGGGACCACTTCGCGTCCTACCCGGTGGTGTTCGGATGACCTGGACCCGGTGGCCTTGGTCTGCTCGGTTTGTCCCGGGTCGATGGCGGACGGGGTGATCAGGCCCTGCCCCAGCCATCTACGGCCAGCCATGATGAGCAGGCCCTTGGCGATCATCCGGAGCCGAAGCGCCCCAGATGGAGGCATGGACACTTCAGCGCGCATTGTTGCGCGCTTCTACTGCCTGCCAACCATCACGAGCTGCCTGCTCTCGGAGAAGAGGAGGCCAGGTCTCGATGAAGTCACGAACAGCCGGATCCCACGGGCCGACGTTGACGTGATCTCAGCGAATTTCCGGTAGGTAGTCGTGTTCGAAATGGGTAAGGACGAGTGCCGCGCGGGCGATGTCGCCGATTCTGCTGGGACTCACGGTGATGTGCTGGAGCGTCCGCCAGTGACCTTTGAGCAGGGCAAATCCGCGTTCGCCGAGACAGCGCAGGGCGCGTAGGAGCCGGTTGTAGGTGCGGTTGTCCGGGCTGAGGATCTGGTTGTCTTTGGGCTGCTTGATCGGCGTATGAATGCCGTTCCCGGCGCCTTCGTATCCGCTGTCGGCGAGGGTGGGCAGGCCGGTTGCGGCTGCGGCGTACAGCGCGCCCAGCACGTGTGCGCGGGCGGCGGTGAGGTCGTGTACGGAGCCGGGCTCGACCTCGGCGACCCACAGCGGAAGCCCGCCGGGCGCCGACAGTGCCTGGAGGTTGCCAGCGTGCTGATGGGCCTTACCGGAGTACCAGGCGTCGATGGATTCTCCCTTGACGCTGACGGTCTGCTCGGCGCAGCGATCGACGGGGATCAAGGTGCCGTCCAAGATGACGTATGCCAGTCCCTCGGCTTGGGCGCGGCCGAGGGCCTCATGCAGATCAGGTGCTTGAGCTGCGAGAACTGTGATGCCTTCGTGGACGTAGCGGTAGGCGGTGGCGCGGGAGACGCGGTGATCGCGGCCAAGCTTGGGGATGTCGTGTTCGCCGCGGAACCAGCGCAGCACCATGACCGCCTGCCGGAACGGGCTCAGGGCGCGGCTGTTTTGCGGGGTGCCGCGCAGGCGGCGTTCGTCGCGCAGGAGCCGTGCGACGAACTGAACGAGTGCGCGGGAGACATCGAGCGTGGCACGATGAGCAATCACGTGGGGCCTGCCGGTGGGTTGAGCGTCTTGTGGTGAGAGCTCTTCTACCGGGGGCTCCGCGTCTGTTTCCGGCCTTCGGCGACTCCTCCCGAAAGGTCCGGAACGCCACGGACAGCGTCCGAGAAGTCCCAATGGTGCGAACTATTTCGCTGAGATCACCTCGTTGTACACGAAGGAAGTTCCAACCAGTTCGCGCACTCGGACATCTGTCGAGTGAAGGGCATGCTCAAGGAAGTCGAGGCAGCGCTCGACGAGCTCCTGGTCTCCTCGCTCATGAGCGTGAAGGACAAACGTTGTGACATCCCAGAACAGCACATGTTGTAGGACCTCTCCGTTGTCGGCTATGTGTTCTCGCCAAAGCGGAGCGAACTCCGAAACCTCCTGCACGAATCGGTCCGCCACATCCTCGAACGTCATTGGCTCCATCTTCTGAACATTCCGCGTACGTGTGGTCCGTGTCCAGGCGAGGCAGGGCACGGTGTTCATGCGAGTCCTTAAAGGCTGTGAAGAGCTAGGGTGCAGGGGCACGGCGCTGTGGTTGGTGGGTGCGTTGGGTTACGGCGGTTACTTCGTGCGACGGACGGCCCGAGCTACCGGCGGCCGGGACTGGCCCGCAGGGCGCATGCCCGGCCGCGGAGCAGGCGCAGGGCCGCGAGGCGGCGGGCAGCGCCGCCCTTGATACTTATAAGAACAACTCGGCAGTGATGTTCCTGGGAATAGACATCACCCGATATCGCCCGACAAGCGCGCCCGATATGTGGCATGAGCCGGGGTGTGTTATACCGCTCCGTTGTGGCGCCATTAGGAGACCCGCCAGCTAGCTGTTATTCGCTTTCCTGTTCGAAGCTCGAGGTGAGCTCAAACCGACGTTCCCGTGACCGCTGTGACGTTCCTTGGCATTCTTCGCATCCATCGACGTAAACCACTAGGCGGCGAATGAAGGCTCGCTCTTGACCTTGGTTCGGGTTCCGCGTAGAAAATCTTTGGGGTTGCGGACTGGGGAGGAACGTATGGCAGCTGGGACATCGGGCGGTCTCCTGGATGATCTTCACGCGCAGTCCGTGTTCAAGCATGAAATACTCAGGCAGTACATGGCGCCCTTCATCGCTATGCCCGGTAGCACCGCAGAAGGCAATCAGGTTGTGGTGCTGGACGGTTTTGCCGGGCGCGGCCGCTATCAAGATGGCAGTCCGGGATCAGCGGAACTCATTCTGCAGGCGATTCAGGCGTTCCGGGGATCTCGCAATGTTACAGGCTTCTTCGTTGAGAAGGACCCGGCGCTTTACCCGAGTCTCCAGGGCGTCGTTGAGGAGTACGTCGAGACGGGCGTTCGTTCTCAAGCTTTCCTGGGGGCTGTAGAGGATCATCTGAACATCGTGATCCGGCAAGCAGTCAGCTCTCCGCTGTTCCTTTTCCTCGACCCCTGCGGGGCGGGTCTGCCCTTTCGTCGACTGGTAGACGTGCTCGTAGGTCCTCGTCAAGCTACGAGGCCGCAGACGGAGGTACTCCTCAATTTCAGTGCAGATCTTTCGCGCCGTGCTGCAGGCGCCCTGAAGAAGAATCAGCTTGACCATCCGATTATCGGGCGGATGGACACCGCTTGCGGCGGAGACTGGTGGCGTTCGATGGCCCTTGAAGCACTTCGCCATTCCGTCAAAGGTAACTTCGAGCCCGTGACTCACGTGATCGCCGCAGAGTATGCCCAACGGCTTGCTGCGGCCAGTTCCATGCTTCCCGTCGTCGTTTCGGTGAGGCGTCGCCTGCACCATCAGCCCATCTACCACTTGGTATTTCTCACCCGTAGTCCTTACGGCCTGTGGGTGTTCGCCGATGCCAGCGGCAAGGCTCGGCAGGTTTATCTCCGCGCGCTAGGCAAACTCGACGACGATGACGAGACAGGCGACATGCTCTTCACCCCGACCGACAGCATGGAGTGGTTGATCGATGGGGAAAAGGATAAGGCTTTAAAAATTGTGACGGCGAATATCCGTGCCTTGGTTCAGTAAGGTGGGCCGTTCAAGCTGGTGAATCGCGCCAACGACGTATTTGGCCAGGCGTATGGGTTCGCCACAGAGCCTACGGTTACTAAGGCGATCCAGTCGCTGGTCTCTAGCGGAGAGTTAGCTGTCCACGTAAATGCGTCACGGCTGCGGGACCGGATAGTCGGGAAGCCGTAATATTAGCTCGAGGCTGCGGCAGAAATCCTCGGCATCTCATCCCAGAGGCGGCCATCTAGTTCGCGGCCGCCATGTTTGGGTGTCCGTCCGCCCCATTGCTTGAAAAAGAACGGAACACCCGCCTGAACGCACTGATCTCGGATGTCTGTCACCCAGTCGGGGTCTAGCGGCCGGTGTCCGGGACCGGATTCACCGCCAGCTATCACCCAGTCGATTCCCGTTAGGTCCATGTCTGGCAACGGTCCGAGAAGCGGCTCGCATGACAAGAAGCGGACATGTGCCGGCGCTGCTCGCAGATCATCGATCCGCCGCAGAAATTCGCTACTCTCGACAGATACACCCATCCATAGGTTGGCTGGCCACTCAAGTTGGCTGGCGATCTTGCGTAGCCGGGATGAGCGCTTCGTCAGGACCTGATAAGTATGCTGCGGAGTCTCGGAGATCACTGTGAAGACTCGGCGAACAAAGTCGATCGGAACGCGCGCGTGGAAGAGATCACTCATTGAGTTAACGAACACCACTCGGGGTGTCCGCCAACCATATGGCTGGGCCAAAGCGTCTGAATGAAGGGTCACGCCAAACCCTGGCCCGGATGTGCGGGGATCACCATCACGCTGATATTTCTGCGCTCCCATGGCCTTCAGTCGCTTGGCCAAGGTTAGCGCGTAACAGTTATCGCATCCTGAAGAGATCCGATCGCATCCCGTCGTGGGATTCCAGGTGGCCTCAGTCCATTCGATGGTCGTGCGCCTAGCCAACTACTCCACATCCCTCACGTCTCGCGTGTCCCAGCATCTCCCAATAGATCACATGGCGCCAGTCCAGTGATCCGCTTTTGTCGATCTCGTTCGTTCGGCGTCCACGCGCTGGTCAGGTCGTCACCGTCCGCGTCAGTGACATCGCCCTCACCATAGACCTTGACGAAACCCCGCGCACCGTACGCCGGATCACTGACATCCCGATCCGTAACGTCAAAGCCGACCGACCCCGCAAGGCCGACCATGCCTCCTAGGGCAGCCGTCAAGCATGTGGTGGGACAGAACTGTCAATCATGTCGTGGGACTCGACATGGTTCCTGTGGCGTCGCCGATTAACGATGGCTGCTGTATCAACTGAGCTGAGCAACGGACCGTCGCGCTTGATCAAGGGCAGCGATTTCGTGGGCCGGGAATGAAAAGTCCCAACCGGCTTCATAGGCGCGTTCGCCTATCTCATGGTGCAAGCGACGGAAACCTGCGATGATCGCTCGTGCCAATTGATCCAGAGTGCAGTTTGCGTTGAAAAGTATCTCTGCGCGCCTGTTTGTCTGCTCGTGGTCGGAGAACCAGAGAACGCGCACGTGGACGTCGAGCCTGTCTCGCTCGAAGATCCACTGGAACACTCCTGGTTCCTCCTCCCAGGACACGGCAACCTTGTCATCGCCAAGACATAGGCGCTGGAGTGCTCCTAAGAGGTCACGGGGCGCGTCCGTGATAAAAGATGCGCGTAGTTCAGCCTGAGCGTCTCCTATGGCGATCCGTGCCCGGCCCCAACCTCGGCCGGTTAGCCAGAAATCGAAGCGAGCTAGATTCATCTCGTCCTCCGCTGTCGCGCAATTTCCACTCTACGGGCGTTGTGACGGCCGCCCACCGGGTGACCGAGCGCGTCGACCGGTTCTGGATCGACGGCCGCGAGTACAGCTTCGCCGAGGCGGACCCTTCCCGCGAGCTGATCACGGCCTTCCGCGACTACGCCGATCTCGCCCCTGGCGGGCGGAGGTCGCCGCCGTGCTCGCGGGCTGATCCGGGCCCGGATCGGGTGGACCGGACCGGGTGCCTACAGGGCCGCCAGGGCGCGGGTCACCAGGACCTCGGCGAGGTGGGCCCGGTAGGAAGCGCTCGCGACCGCGTTGTCCGGCGGTTCGCAGCCCTGCGCGGCGAGCCGCGCCGCCTCGGCTGCCGGAGTGCCGGCCGCCAGGGCCTCCTCCACCGCCGTCGCCCGCACCGGCGTCGGCCCCATGCCGATCAGCGCGACCGCCACGCCCCCGCCGGGCCGTTCCTGGGCGGCGACCCCGACCACGGCCCAGTCCAGGGCGCGGCGGCTGAACTTCTCGAACGCGTACGACCGGCCGGGCGCG
Source organism: Microtetraspora glauca (assembly GCF_040656155.1). NCBI lineage: Bacteria > Bacillati > Actinomycetota > Actinomycetes > Streptosporangiales > Streptosporangiaceae > Microtetraspora > Microtetraspora glauca. The sequence goes on along the minus strand of NZ_JBFALK010000016.1, from coordinate 218,568 downwards.
GCCGGCAGCCGGATCTCGGTGAGTAGTTCGGCAGCCGCCAGCGCGTTCCGGCACCGGCCGGTGAAGAACTCCCGCGCTGGGATCTCCCGCACGCCCGACGGGCCGCGCGCCACCAGCACGCCGTCCAGCGCGAGCACCGCTCCGGCCAGGTCGGCCGCGGGGTCGGCGTGCGCCAGCGAGCCGCCGATCGTGCCCCGGTTGCGCACCTGCTGGTCGCCGATCCGGCGCGCGGCGGCGGCCAGCAGCGGCACCTGCTCCGCCACCACCGGGTCGCGCTCCAGCGTCCGGTGGCTGGTGAGCGCGCCGACCGCGATCCGGTCGCCGTCCGCCCTGACGTAGGACAGCTCACGGAGCCGGCCGATGTCGATCAGGACGCCGGGCTCGGCCCGCCGCAGCTTCATCGCGGGCAGCAGCGAGTGGCCGCCCGCCAGCAACCTGGCGGCGCCGCCGTGCCGGGAGAGCTCGTCGAGTGCCTCCTCGACGGAGCCCGCGCGCACGTAGGAGAAGGCGGCCGGGATCATCGTGCGCCTCCGTTCGCGGCCGCCCACTGGACCGACTCGACGATCATCTGGTAGCCGGTGCACCGGCACATGTTGCCCTTGAGCCCGTTGCGGATCTCCTGCTCCGTCGGGTCGGGCCGCTCGGCCAGCAGCGCGGTGGCGGCCATGACCATGCCCGGCGTGCAGAACCCGCACTGCAGGCCATGACACTGCCGGAAGCCCTCCTGCACGGGCGACAGCCCGTCCTCCCCGGCCAGCCCCTCGATCGTGGTGACCGCGCAGCCGTCGGCCTGCGCGGCCAGGACGGTGCAGGACTTGATGGCCACGCCGTCGAGCAGGACCGTGCAGGCGCCGCAGCTGGAGGTGTCGCAGCCGATGTGGGTGCCGGTCAGGGACAGCGTGTCGCGCAGGAAGTGGACGAGCAGCAGCCGGGGCTCGATCTCCCGGCTGTGCGGCTGCCCGTTGACGGTGATCTCAACTCGCATCGTGCATGACCTTCCAAACTCGTTCCGGCGTGCAGGGCATCTCCACGTCGCGCACGCCGAGGTGGGCCAGCGCGTCCACCACGGCGTTCACCACGGCCTGCGGCGCGGCCGTCGCCCCGGCCTCGCCGAGACCCTTGGCGCCGAGCGGGTTGAAACTGGACTTCGTCTCTATGTGATGGGTCTCGTACGGGGGCAGGTCGAGCGGGCCGGGCACCATGTAGTCCTCAAGCGAGGCGGCGAGCGGCCGGCCGTCGCCGTCGAAGGTGACCTTCTCGTACAGCGCCTGCGCGATGCCCTGGGCGACGCCGCCGTGGATCTGCCCGCGTGCCGTCAGCGGGTTGATGACGGTGCCGCAGTCGTCCACGCAGACGTAGCGCAGGATCGACACCCGCCCGGTGTCCCGGTCGATCTCCACCACGCAGCCGTGCGCGCCGCTCGGGTAGCTGAGGTTCTTCGGCTCGAAGTACGCGGTGTTCTCCAGGCCGAGCACGGTCCCCTCGGGCAGCAGGTGCGGCTTGAAGGCGCGCTCGGCCACCGCGGCCAGGGTCACCGTCGCCTCGGGCGCGCCGTTGACCTGGAACCCGTCGCCGATCGGCACCACGTCGTCCGCGTCGGCCTCCAGCATGTGCGCGGCGATGGTCCTGGCCTTGGCGGCCACCTCCGCCGCGGCCTGCCGGACGGCGTTGCCCGCGACCGGCATGCCCCGGCTGCCCATGGTGCCGGTGCCCTCCTGCACGACCGCGGTGTCGCCGTACAGCACGCTGATGGCCTCGAAGGGCACGTTCAGCTGGTCGGCGGCGATCTGGGCCAGGGCGGTCTGGTGGCCCTGGCCGTGCGGGGCGGTGCCGACCAGGACGATCACCGAGCCGTCCGGCTGCAGCCGGACGTTCGCCGACTCCCAGCCGCCGAGGTAGCCGAACTGCTCGAACAGCGGCGTGGGCCCGAAGCCGCCCATCTCCACGAACGTGGACAGCCCGACGCCGAGCAGCGGAGCGGCCGGGTCCGCCAGCCGGCGTGCCTGCTCCGCGCGCAGCCCGGCGTAGTCCAGCTCGCCCAGCAGCAGGTCCAGCGCGGCGGGGTAGTCGGCCTCGTCGTACACGATCCCCTCGAACGGGGTCTGGTACGGCATCTCATCCGGCTGGATCAGGTTCACCTTCCGGACGTCGGCCGGGTCCTTGCCGAGCTCGCGGGCGACGAGGTCGACCACCCGCTCGATCAGGAAGCTCGCCTCGGGCCGCCCCGCTCCCCGGTAGGACGCGGTAGGCGTGGTATTCGTAACGACGCTTCGGAAGCGAGCGGCGATCTTCGGGATCCTGTAGCAGCCGCCCAGCATGTACGAGGTCAGCGTGGCGAGCCCGATGCCCACCGGGTCGGGCACGCCGCCGACGTTGACGGTGATCGTCACGTCCAGGGCGAGGACGCGGCCCTCGGCGTCGAAGCCCACCTCGACGTCCTGCACCTGGTCGCGGCCATGATAGGTGTGCACCATGTGCTCGCCGCGGGTCTCGACGTACTTGATCGGCCGGCCGAGCCGGCGCGACAGCTCTGGCGCGAGGAACAGCTCGGGCATGAACGAGGACTTCACCCCGAAGGCGCCGCCGACGTCGGGCGCGATCACGCGAACCAGGTGCCTGGCGAGACCGAACCGCTCGGCGATCTCCGCGCGGACCCGGTGCGGCGCCTGGACCGTGGCCCACACGGTCGGTCCGGCTCCGGTCCAGTCGGCGAGCACCCCGTACGGCTCGATCGGCGTGCCGGCGCAGCGCTGGTTGACCAGCCGGGCGCGCAGGCGGTTCGGGGCGGCTTCCAGATCGGCCGTCACGTCGTCCGGCGTCACCTGCTGCTCCAGGGCGAGGTTGCCGGGCAGCGGCGCGAAGATGGGCACGGCGTCCGGCGCGAGCGCGTCGGCCACCGTGGCCATCACCGGCAGCGGCTCGTAGGCCACCCGCACGGCGCGTGCCGCGTCCGCGGCGGTGTACCGGTCGGCGGCGACGACCACGGCCACCGGCTCGCCGACGTAGTGCACCTTGTCGCCGGCCAGGTACCCGCGTTCCAGGCCGGGGACGGACGGGCGGGGCGGGAGCCCGGCGAAGTCCCGCGCGGTCCAGACGCCGAGCACGCCCGGCAGGGACCGGGCCTCCTCGGCGTCGATTCCGCTGATGAGCGCGTGGGCCTCCGTGCTGTGCACGTAGACCATGTGGAGAAGCCCCGGACGATGGATGTCGTCCACGAACGTGCCGCGCCCGGTCAGCAGCGCGGCGTCCTCCTTGCGTGGTACTGCCGAGCCGATCATCGTCACAGGCCACCTCCGTTGGTGCCAGGAGCGCGTCGTTAGACGTATAGCGACTTATATTGTCGCGTGCGTCACTTCTCCGGCAAGACCCTTGGGCGGCCGATCGGGAAGGGTCTACGACATGGTCTCCGAAGGCGGCGCGCACCACGTCTGCACAGCGCGCGTCCAGGAGTCCCAGGCACCAGGGGACCTGGGCGGTCCGTGATTCCGCGTACGGCCAGAAGCCCGGCGGCGACGAACCCCGACCCGGGGCGGCATTAAAGATCCTGATGACTACTGCTCCCGCCGATCAGGGTTTCCTTCAACGCGGGAAAATGGGTACAAACCTGGCCGGATTCGGTGCAAGGCTGAGCGCGTGAACCGTACGCACACCGTGGTCCTGGTCGAGGGGATCAGCGACAAGTCGGCCATCGAAGCGTTGGCCGAGCGCCGGGGCCGGGACCTCGCGGCCGAAGGCATCTCCCTCGTGGCGATGGGCGGTGCCACGAACATCGGGACGTATGTCGGCGAGTTCGGCCCTTCCGGTCGCGATCTCCGGCTGGCCGGTCTGTGTGACGCCGGCGAGGAAGGCGCCTACCGGAGGAGTCTCGAGCGCGCCGGCCTCGGGTCCGATCTCAACAGAAGCGATCTGGAGGCGCTCGGATTCTTCGTGTGCGTGGCTGACCTGGAAGACGAGCTGATCCGCGCCCTCGGCACCGCCACGGTTGAACGCGTCGTCGATGCCGAGGGCGAGCTCGGCTCATTTCGCACACTCCAGAAGCAGCCCACATGGCGCGGGCGCAGCACTCACGACCAGCTGCGCCGGTTCATGGGAGCAGGCGGCGGCCGCAAGATCCGCTACTCGGGCCCGCTCGTCGCGGCACTGGAGCTCGATCGTGTGCCGCGACCGCTGGACGGACTGCTGGCCCACCTATGAGGCCGCTGGGGAGCGCGCCGAGGCCGAGGAGATCGCCGGCCGGTGCCGTTGGGAAGGCCCCCGCCTATGACGGGCGTTCGGATTATCGCCCTGAGTGGCGCGACTGAGCGTCAGCGTTCAGGGGGAGCGGGCGAGGTCGGCCTCGACGGCGTCCGCGGTGCGGGAAAGGGTGTCGACCAGTGACGGCAGCCGGTGCCGGTCGTAGCGTCCGCTCGGCATCGACACCGACAGGCCGGCGAGGGCGTTCCCGTCCGGGGCCCGGACCGGCACACCGAGCGCCACTACGCCGCGCTCCGAGCGGCCCTGGTTGAGCGCGAAACCGTTGCGCCGCACCCGGGCCAGCTCGGTCCGCAGCCGGCCCAGGTCGGGTCGGTCCGCGGGCCGGTCGGCGTACCGCTCGGCCGGGTAGGCCGCCTCGAGTTCCTCGTCGGTCAGCTCGGCGAGCAGCAGCAGCCCCGCCGTGGTGCGGTGGGCCGGGAACACCATGCCCTCGCGGGAGCTTACCCGCAGGCTCTGGAAGCACTCGACGCTGGCGATGAACCGGACGGTGTCCCCGGTGCGCACCGCCAGGTTGGCGGACTCGTCGAGCACGCCGACCAGCCGGTGCAGGTGCGGCAGAGCCGCCGCCCGCAGTCGAGACGCGACCGAGGGCGAGTGGGCCGCGAGCTCCAGGACCGGGCCGGCCCGGTAGAGGCGCCGCTCGTCCTGGACCGCGAAGTCCCGGTAAACCAGCATCGCGAGCAGCCGATGCGCGGTGGAGCGGGCCACGCCCAGCCGCTCGGCGACCTCCGAGACGGTCAGCTCGCCCTCCAGTTGCAGCATCGCGGCGATCCGCAGCGCATGGTCCACACTGTTGATCATGTAGGTCGGCGGATTCTTCAGCGGCTTGTCCACGAACCTCTCGATTCTGCAGAGCAGAATTATGCGTTCTTCATAGTGTGACGGTAGCAACATTAGCCGTATGAGCACCCCTGTGGCCACGCCAGAATCCCCAGTGCGGCTCCGTGCGATCGACGCTCCGGACCAGCCCGACGTCACCCCCGCGCTCGAGGACCTCTACCGCGGTTTCGAGCGGGAGTTGCTGGTGCCGTTGTGGACGGAGATCGGCGGCCTGATGCCGGCGCATCCCCGTTCGCGGGCGGTGCCGCACCTGTGGCGCTGGGAGAACCTGCGGCGGCTCGCCGAGCAGGCCGGCGACCTGGTCCCGGTCGGCCGCGGGGGAGAGCGGCGGGCGATCGCGCTGGCCAACCCCGCGCTGGGCGGGCGGCCCTTCGCGACGCCCACGCTGTGGGCGGCGATCCAGTACCTGATGCCCGGGGAGGACGCTCCCGAGCATCGCCACACCCAGCACGCCTTCCGCTTCGTCGTCGAGGGCGAGGGCGTGTGGACGGTCGTCGGCGGCGACGCGGTCCCGATGCGCCGCGGTGACTTCCTCCCACAGGCCGGCTGGAACTGGCACGCCCACCACAACGCGGCCGGCGAGCCGATGGCCTGGATCGACGGCCTGGACATCCCCTTCCAGTACGTCACCGAGACGCAGTTCTTCGAGTTCGGCCGCGACGAGATCAGCGACGCCGAGCGGATCACTCCCGAGCGGTCCCGCTCCGAGCGGCTGTGGGGCCACCCCGGCCTGCGCCCGCTGTCGGTCGGCGAGCTCACCCCGGGCACCCCGCTGCTGTCCTACAAGTGGGAGTTCACCGACCGCGCCCTGGCCGACCAACTCGCCCTGGAGGCCGAGGGCTTCGGCGGCACCGTCGAACCCGGCCACGCCGCCGTCCGCTACACCAACCCCGCCACCGGCGGCGACGTGCTCCCCACACTCCGCGCCGAGATGCACCGCGTCGCCCGCGGCGCCGAGACCGCCCCCGTCCGCGAGACCGGCTCGTCGGTCTACCAGGTCTTCGACGGCTCCGGCACCGTCACCGTCGGCGACAGGACCTGGACGGTCACCCGCGGCGACCTGTTCGCCGTCCCGTCCTGGCAGCCCTTCTCGGCCCGGTCCGAGGCCGGCTCCACCGACTCCGACTCCGGCGCGCTGGACCTCTTCCGGTTCAGCGACGCCCCCGTCTTCGAGGCTCTCCAGCTCAACCGCACCCAGCACGACATCCGTATCGAAGGGACCACCCGATGAAGCTCGCCACCCTCCGCGTCAACGGCTCGACCCGCGCCGTACGGCTCGACGGCGACCGGCTGGTCGACCTCGGCGCCGCCGACCTCGGCGAACTCCTCTCCTCGGGCGACTGGGCCGCCAAGGCCGCCGCCGTCGATGCGGGCGCTGCCACGACCTACCCCGTCGAGGACGCGGACTTCGCACCGGTCGTCCCGGCCCCCTCGAAGGTCGTCTGCGTGGGTCTGAACTACAAGAACCACATCCAGGAGATGGGGCGCGACCTGCCGCGGTACCCCACCCTGTTCGCGAAGTTCGCCGACTGCCTCATCGGCGCCGCCGACGACATCGCCCGCCCCGAGGAGACCGGCGAGTTCGACTGGGAGGTCGAGCTCGCCGTGGTGATCGGCAAGCCGGTCCGCCGTGCCGAGGGCGCCGAGGCCGAGGCCGCGATCGCCGGCTTCACCGTCCTCAACGACGTCACCTGCCGCGACTGGCAGTTCCGCACCAAGGAGTGGCTGCAGGGCAAGATCTGGGACTCCTCCACCCCGGTCGGCCCCTACGTCGTGACCCCCGACGAGCTGCCCGGCGGCGTGCGTCCCGAGCTGGAGGTCACGCTCAGCGTCGACGGCGAGGTCATGCAGAACGACAACACCGGCGACCTGCTCTTCGACCCGGTCGCGCTGGTGGAGTACGTCTCGACGATCGTGCGGCTCAACCCCGGCGACATCATCGCGACCGGCACCCCCGGCGGCGTCGGCCACGCCCGCACCCCCAAGCGCTACCTGACCGGCGGCGAGCGCGTCGTCACCGAGATCCAGGGCATCGGCCGGCTCGAGAACACCGTGGCCAAGGACGGGGCGTCCTGATGCGCCGCACCTTCGATGACACCCTGAGCTGGAGCGAGACGGGCACCGAGCTGCTCCTCGACACCGCCGCCGGGTGGGGCGAGGAACAGTACCTCGCCCCCTCCGGGCTCCCCGGCTGGACCCGCAAGCACCTGGTGGCCCACGTGGCGGCGAACGCCGACGCGCTGAGCAACCTGGTGCGCTGGGCCGCCACCGGCGAGAAGACCCCGATGTACTCCTCGCCCCAGCAGCGCAACGCCGACATCGAGGCCGGCTCCCGCAAGCCGGCCGCCGAGCTGGCCGCCTGGCTGAGCTCGTCCGCCGAACGGCTCGCCGCGGGCGTCGCCGGCCTGAACGACGACCAGTGGAACGCCAGGGTCGTCACCGCCCAGGGCCGTACCGTCCCCGCGACCGAGATCCCATGGCTGCGCTCCCGCGAGGTCTGCGTCCACGCCGTCGACCTGGCCTCCGGCATCGCCTTCACCGACCTGCCCGCCGGATTCATGACCGCCCTCGCCGACGACATCGTCGCCAAGCGCGGCAGCGCCGCGGGTCCCGCGGTCGTCCTGGCCGCCACCGACACGGGCGACCACTGGGAGCTGCCCGGCGAGGGCGAGCCCGTCACCGTCGACGGGCCGCTCGCCGACGTCGCGGCCTACCTCGCCGGACGCCCGCACGCCCTGACCACCCCCGACGGCTCTTCCGCGCCGGCCCTGCCGGCCTGGCTGTGAGCGTCCCGGCCTTCGAGGAGAGCAACGTGACGACATCCACCACCTCCGCGAACCCCGTCGACGTCCTGATCGTCGGAGGCGGCATCGGCGGCCTGAGCGCGGCCTTCGCCCTGGCCCGCGAGGGCCTGCGGGTGCGCGTGCTGGAGCAGGCCCGAGAGTTCGGCGAGGTCGGCGCCGGCCTCCAGATCGCGCCCAACTGCACCCGGATCCTGCATGACTACGGCCTGTTGGAGGAGGCCAGGAGACTCGGCGTGCTGCCGAAGAGCATGGTGATGCGCGACGCGGTCGACGGCAGCGAGCTGACCCGTCTGGACCTGGTCGACCTGGAGCGCACGTACGGCTTCCCGTACATGGTCATCCACCGCAGCGACCTGCACGGCATCTTCCTGCGCGCCTGCCGGCGCGCGGGAGTCGACCTGGTCACCGACGCCCGCGTCAGCGGCTACGAGAACACCGCGTCCGGCGCCCGGGCGCTGCTGGCGGACGGCCGTGCCGACGAGGCCCGGATCGTCATCGCCGCCGACGGCCTGCACTCGGGCGCGCGCAGGCTCCTGGCCGAGGACGAGCCGGTCAGTTCCTCCTACGTCGCCTACCGCGCCGCCATACCCATCGAACAGGCCGGGCGGGACGTCGACCTCAGCGAGGTCTCGGTCCACGTCGGCCCGCGCTGCCACTTCGTCCACTACGGGCTGCGCGGCGGCGAGATGCTCAACCAGGTCGCGGTCTTCCAGTCGCCCAAGGCCCTCGCGGGCGAGGAGAACTGGGGCACACCCGACGAGCTCGACAACGCCTTCGCCGAGACCTGTCCGGACGTTCAGGCCGGCATCCCGCTGATGTGGCGCGACCGCTGGTGGCGGATGTTCGACCGCGACCCGATCATGACCTGGGTCGACGGCAACATCGCGCTGCTCGGCGACGCCGCCCACCCGCCGCTGCAGTACATGGCGCAGGGCGCGATCATGGCGATCGAGGACGGCTGGGTGCTCGCCAAGCACGTCGCGGCGCGCCGCGACGAGAACGGTGCGATCGACTGGCAGGGCGCACTCGCAGCCTACGAAGCCGTCCGCCCCGAGCACTGCCGGCGTGTCCTGACCACGGCCCGCGCCTGGGGCGAGCTGTGGCATCTGGACGGCGTCGCCCGCCTCCAGCGCAACACGCTCCTGCGGGCCCGCGACACCTACGACTACTCCTTCACCGAGTGGATCTATGGCCCCACGGCACTGACGCCGGAGGAGGAACCGCCGATGTTCTCGCCGATCCCGCTGGACTCCGTCGACGTCGCCGACCTGATCGGCGGGGCGGAAGCATCCCCGACACCGGCCGCACACTCACTAGACGCCTGATGGCGCGCCGCGCGCCGGTCCATCGCAGTCCGCCCGGAATCCGAGGCGAGTTCGCGCGGGCCGGCGCGGCTCAGCCTCAGTGGCGCCCGATCGAGCCGATCCAGCTCTCTGTGAGGACGTCCAGCATCTCGTCGCGCCCGACACCCCAGGTCCCCGGTGTCCAGTGACGCGCGACGTAGTCGAGTTCGGTGATGGCGATGACGCTGCGAAAGTGGCGGGTGCCGGCTGGGAACCGGTCGGCACGGTCGAGCCCGTCCTTGATGTCACCGATGGCCTCGTTCAGCCATTCGTCGAGGAGCGTACGGATCGCGGGGTCAACGGCCGCGGCCTCGAAGGCGGCCGTGGTGTAGGGGCGAATCACATCCCATCGTTCCGAGGTCGACGCGAGCCACGCGCGGATCCGCTCTTGTGAGCCGTCCTCGACCACGGCGACCAACTCACGCTCGGTCGACCCGTGCTCGGCGGAGGGGACCCGGTCGAGCGCGGCGTTGAGCCGCTCCGAGACGAGGGCCTTCATCAGATCGACCTTAGAGGGGAAGTGCGCATAGAAGGTCACCCGCGTCGTCCCCGCCGCCGACGCGATGTCGTCGACCGTCGTCGTCGCATAGCCCTTCGACACGAACAGGTCCAGGCCGGCGTCGAGTAGGAGCTTTCGCGTCATCTCCTTCTGTGCCGCACGAAGCGTCGCCATGCCCGCCAGCTTAGAGCACGACGACCGCGCGCTGACCTCACTGATCGTTCTGAATACGCGCTGATCGGACACTTGACGCCATGTCAGGTCATATGGCACCTTGCACACCCAATAGGTGATCGAGCTCACATCGGGGGGCCGATCTCGAGCGATCGGAACCGATCGCCCGGTCCATCGACAAGGAAGCAATCCGCAATGACGCAGACCGCTGCGCGCAAGCAGGGCTACACCGCCACGGTGGTCGCCGGCTGCTTCGCCGTACTCCTCGCGCAGGTGGCGTACTCGCTGCCCGGCGCGCTGAATGGGACCCTCCAGCAGGAGTTCCAGACCACCGGTGCCGAACTGACCTGGGTCACTGCCGCCTTCGCCATCCCCATGGTCGTCTTCGAGCTGACCACCGGCGTGATCGGTGACCTGTTCGGTCGCAAGCGGCTGCTGCAGGCGGGTGCTCTGCTGACCGTTGCCGGCTCGCTCGTCAGCCACGTCGCCGGTACGGTCCAGATCCTGTGGATCGGGCAGGTCGTCGCAGGTCTCGGAGCCGCGATCCTCTACCCGATCTCGCTCGCCATGCTGGCCGCGGTCAGCCCGTCGCAGGAGGCCCGCTCCAAGGCCATCGCCGTCTGGGCCGGCTTCCTCTCGATCGGTGCGGCGATCTCCCCGCTGATGGGTGGGTGGCTGGCCGCGGAGGGCGACTGGCGAACGTCGTACCTCGTGGTGATCGCGGCGGCGGTCGTCTCGATCGTCATCACCCAGTTCGCTGCCGACTCCTCGGCGCCGGAGGGGCGCAAGCTGGACATCCCGGGCCAAGTCACGCTGGCTCTCGGTCTGATCGCCATCCTCTTCGCCGCCACGCAGGGCTCCGAAGCCGGCTTCGCCCGCCCTGAGATCATCGGCGCCTTCGTCGCGGGCCTCGTGCTCCTCGGTGCCTTCGTCGTCATCGAGCTGCGGACCGATGTCCCGCTGCTGCACCTCGGCATCTTCGCCAACCGTTCCTACGCGATCGTCGCGATCGCCACGGTGGTCGGCATGTTCGCGTTCCTCGCGACGTGCTACTCGATGAGCATCTGGCTCGGCGCGATCCAGCACCAGAGCGCTCTGAAGATCGGCGTGCTGTTCCTGTTCATCCAGGGCCCGGCCTTCGTGCTGGTGCCGGCTGTCTCCCACCTGATCCGGAACTTCTCGCCTCGTTGGGTGCTCACCGTCGGCTTCGCCCTCATCGCCGTCAGCGGCATCTGGTGCTCGACGTTCGACGTTAAGGACATGAACTGGACGCGGTTCATCGGTCCGATGCTGGCCCTCGGCGTCGGCTTCGCGCTCACCGTCGGCTCGATCACGGCCGTCGCGATCAACACCGTTCCGCTGCGGCTCGCCGGCATGGCCAGTGCCACCACCAACCTGCTCCGCGACTTCGGCTTCGCTCTCGGTCCGGTGCTCATCGCCGCGTTCGCGGTCAGCCGGGCGAACAGTGACCTGAGCGCCGGTGTCGGCAGGGCGATCGGCGAGTCCGGGCTCGAGTCGCCGTACACCGACATCGCCGGGGGTATCGCCCATGGGGGTGGCGCCATGGCGATCAACTCGATGCCGGTCGTGCCCGGCGCCGGTCCGGACATGCCGCCGGTGCCGATGCCGGAGAACCTCCGCGTGCTCGCGCTCGAGTCGCTCGGCAGCGCCTACAGCCTCGCGTTCCTGGTCGCCGGCCTCTGCGCCGCCGCCGCGGCGGCTCTGACGCTGTTCGGACTCTTCGGCTCGAAGCGCGCCGACGTCACGGAGCCCCTGATCGACGAGGAGTTCGCCCCCGCCGGGTGACCTGAGAGTCGCCGGACCGAGTCGAGGTCCCCGCTTCCCGGAGGTGGGGACCTCAACTGTTCCATACGGGCAGGTAGTCTAATTTACCTGCCGGACATCTACTTGACGCTGTGTAAATCTAGATGACACGATTCACGCCGCAGCGTGACCGCGGTCACTCGCGCGAGACCGAAAGGAGTGGCAGTGATGGATGCCCAGACTGCCGAGAACACCGTCAACACCGTCCTCGGCCCCGTTCCCGCGCAGGAGCTGGGGGTCGTCGCGGTTCACGAGGCTCTACTGTCGGTGGTTCCGGGAGCGGAGTACGCGTTCGACGTCACCATCGACCGTGCCGAGATCTTCGAGACCCTGGCCGAGAAGCTGAAGGACTTCCGCGGGCACGGCGGCGGGACGATCGTCGACAGCACCGGCATGTTCCACGGACGCGATGTGAGACTGTACGAGGCTCTCTCGCGCACGACTGGCGTGCACATCGTCGCGTCGACGGGCCAGGGCCCCGAGGAGATGCTCGGCGGCTACTTCCTGACGCCGCAGACCAACCCCCCGACGCCATGGCCGGCCGAGAAGTTCGCTGACCTCTTCACCAAGGAGGTCACCGAGGGCATGGTGGTTCCCCGTGTCGAGCGGCGGGGTGCCGCGGGCCTCGTGGTCACCGCCGCCACCCTCGCGGGCATGACCGCGACCGACGAGAGCCTGTTCCGCGGTGCGGCCCGCGCCGCCTTGAGCACCGGTGTCCCGGTGTCCATCCGCTTCGGGAACGACGCCGTACGCGACCTCGAGGTCATCCTGGACGAGAAGCTGCCGGCCGACCGCGTCGTCGTCGGAGGGCTCGACCGCAAGGACGCCGTCGCGGTCGGCGCGCCGCTCGAGGTCGCCCGCCGCGGGGCCTACGTCGCGATCGACCACGTGGGCACCGAGGACGAGCGGCACCTCGGCGACAAGGAGCGGGTCGCCCTGGTGGCCCAGCTCGTCGAGGCCGGCTTCGGCGAGCGGATCCTGCTCTCGAGCAGCGCGACCGGTGTGGCCAAGGGCCACGACGGCAACGACATGCCGTACAGCTACGTCCTGTCGACGTTCGCCCCCCTCCTCAAGGCACAGGGCCTCAGTGACGAGGACGTCCAGCGGATCCTCGTCGACAACCCGCGCGAGCTGCTGTCGGTGCGCTGAGCGCGCGACAGCCCAAGATCTTCAAGTTTTTTCTCGAAAAGGTGAGCGTTGTGCCGAGAGTGAACACCGTCCTGGGGCCGATCCCGACCGAGGAGCTGGGTCTCGTGGCCGTCCACGAGCACATCGGGTACGGCATGCCGGGCTCCGAGCTGGACACCAAGTGGTGGAAGACGCCGGAGCAGCGGTACGACGAGACCGTCCCGAAGCTGCGCAGGTTCCACGAGTACGGCGGCGGCACGTTCGTCGACGCGACCGGGATCTGCAACGGCCGCGACATCGACTACTACCAGTCGCTGTCGGAGAAGACCGGCGTGCACATCGTCGCCTCCACCGGCTTCGTCGGTGGCGACACCGCCCTGCCGTTCTTCGCCCGGGCGAGCGTTGAGTACCTCGCGGAGCACTTCATCCACGAGATCACCGTCGGCATCGGCGACACCGGCGGTAAGGCCGGCATCATCAAGGTCGGCGTCAGCCGGGGCGGCCGGATGACCGACCTGGACAAGCGCATCTACCGCGCGGCCGCCCGCGCCTCCAAGGCCACCGGGGTCGGCATCCTGACCCACCTGGCCATCGACGCCGAGAACGCGATCGCGATCTTCAACGAGGAGGGCCTTCCCCTCGACCGCGTGCTCTTCGGGCACGTCGACGACGGCGTCAACGCCGACAAGACCCGCGACACCTGGATCGCCGAGCAGGGTGGCCGGATCGGCTTCGACACCTTCGGCTACGAGACCGAGCTCCCGGACCCGCCGTTCTGGGCCCGTCCGCGCAAGGAGCGCCTGGACCACTTCCTCCGGTTCATCAGCGGCGAAGGCCGCATCAAGCAGGTGCTCGCCTCGGCGGACGCCAACTGCAGCCCGCTGGGCTGGCCGGGTGTGAAGGGCCACACCGTCAACTACATCTTCGAGGACCTCATCCCGGACCTCCGCGCCGCCGGTCTCGACGAGACCGCCATCAAGACGATCTTCGTCGACAACCCCGCCGACTTCCTGTCGATCAAGAACTGACAAGGACAAGGAGCCAGAACCATGCACCCCTCCGACCTGAAGAACCTGAACATCGCCGTCGTCGGCGCGGGATACGCCGGCGCCGCATCGGCCAAGGCCCTGAGCCTCCTCGGCGCCACCGTCAACGTCTACGAGCAGGCGAGCCAGATCCGCGAGGTCGGCGCCGGCATCGGCCTGCGCCCGTCCACCATGGACCGGTTCCGCCAGTGGGGCATCATCGATGCCATCCAGAAGGTCAGCTCCGCGAGCGATTACTTCGAGATCCTCACCGCCACCAACGACCCGATCATGAAAGAGTCGTGGCCGGAGATCGACACCTTCGGTGAGACCACCCACCTGATCCACCGCGGTGACTTCATCGAGGCTCTCCTGGGTGTGCTCCCCGAGGGCATGGTGCACCTCGGCCACAAGCTGGAGAGCGTCAAGGACGAGGGTGACAAGGCGACGCTGACCTTCGCCAACGGCGAGTCGGTCACCGCCGACCTGGTGGTCGGTGCCGACGGCATCAAGTCGGTCGTGCGTGGGCAGCTGTTCGGCGGCAATGAGCCGGTGTTCTCCGGCGAGCACGCCTACCGCGCGGTGATCTCCGTCGACGACGCCCACGGGATGGCGGTCGACGACAACCTCCGGATGTACATCGGCCGGGGCACGAAGATCTACCTCCTGCCGTTGCGCCACCGCGACCAGGTCTCGTTCGACATCACCGCCCTGTGCCCGGACAGCACCTGGGCGCCGGCCATCACCAAGGACGACCTGCTGAAGACCGTCGAGGGTTTCGACGAGCGGATCGTGAACATCACCCGCGGCCTCGACATGGACGCCGTCAACTGCCGCGCGGTCTACGACATCGACCCGGTCGACACGTGGCACTCCGACTCCGTCGTCCTCGTGGGCGACGCGGCCCACTCGATGCTTCACCACCAGGGCCAGGGCGCGAACTCGGCGATCCTGGACGCCGGCGCCCTCGCCGACGCCCTCAAGGAGGCCGACTCCGTCAAGGAGGCGCTGGCACGCTACCAGGCCACCCGTAAGCCGGTGACCGACGAGCTGCAGCGGATCTCGCGCCAGGGCTGGACCGAGGACGAGATCAGCGACGTCTTCCCGGGCCAGAAGCCCGCGTCCCAGAAGCCCGCGTCCCAGAAGCCGAAGGCCTGACGCCATGCCCCTGCACCCCGACATCGCCCGCGTCGTCGCCGGCCTGCCGGCGCCGCCTCCCGGTCCGCTGAACCCGGAGGCGATGCGCGCCGGCGACGAGTCCCAGGTTCCGCCCGTGGCCGACCGCCTGCCGCTCCACTCCGTCGAGGACCTCACCGCGCAGACCGCTGTCGGCCAGGTCCCGGTGCGGGTCTACACGCCGGTCGACGCCGAGGCGTACGGCCTGCTGGTCTACTTCCACGGCGGCGCCTTCTTCCTCGGCAGCCTGAACACCCACGACCACGTCGCGCGGTCGCTGGCGAAGGAGACCGGGCTCAAGGTGGTCTCCGTCGGCTACCGCCTGGCGCCCGAGCACGCCTTCCCGGCCGGCCTTGAGGACTGCTACGCCGTGGTCCGATGGGCCGCCGAGAACGGCGAGCGCCTCGCATGGGACGGTGCCACTCTCGCCATCGCCGGTGACAGTTCGGGCGGCACGTTCGTCGCCGCCGTCGCCGGCATGGCGCACGACGACGGCTTCGACCGGATCACCCACCAGGTGATGTTCTACCCGTCGCTCGACCTGGACTTCGACGTCGACCGCTACGCCTCGCTGCGCGAGAACGCCGTCGGCTTCGGCCTGGAGACGGCGGGGCTGAAGCCGTTCAACGCCTTCTACCTCGACAGCGGCGCCGACCCGGCGGATCCCCGCGTCTCCCCGATCAAACGGGCGGACCTCACCGGGCTGCCGCCGGCGCTGATCATCACCGGTGAGCTCGACCCGCTGCGGGACGAGGGCGAGCGCTACGGCCAGAAGCTGAAGGACGCCGGCGTGGACGCCACCGTCAGCCGGTACGCCGGCGCGGGGCACGGATTCGTGCAGCACTTCTCGTGGATCCCGGAGTACCACCGGGCCTACGCGGAGACCCGCGACTTCCTCGCGCGCTGACGCGCCGATCCCACGGATCTCGAAAGGAGAGCCATGTCCGCAGTGAAAGTCCATCCCCTCGTGTCGCCGTGGGGTCGGTTCGGTCTCTACAGCTTCTTCATCGACGCGCCGGAGCCGGCCATCGTCGACACGGGGATCGCCTCCTCGCCCACCGAGGGCATGGCCCCCGCGCTCGAGGCCATCGGGCGCCGCATCGAGGACGTGCGCTGGATCCTGCTGACCCACGGCCACATCGACCATGTCGGCGGCGCCCACGCTCTGTGGGAACTCACCGGCCGGCGCGCGCAGGTGGTCATCCACGAGGCCGACGCCCCGATGCTGCGCTCGCGCCGGGCGCACGTGGACGAGTACCTCGGCGGGCGGGGGCGGTACCTGAACGACCCCGAGGGCGCGGCGAAGGTGACGGCCGCGGCCGACGCGGTCATCTCCGGCGAGATGGAGCCGACCATGCTCGTCAAGGGCGGCGAGACGATCTCGCTCGGTGGCGACGTCACCGTCTCCGTCCACTCGATCCCCGGCCACACGCCGGGGTCGGTCGCCTACGCCGTCGACGGCCGGCGCTCGGTCTTCGTCGGTGACGCCGTCCAGGTGCACGGGGCCGCCAACGGCTTCCCGGGCTTCGCGGACCCGGTCGCCTACCGCACGAGCCTGGAATACCTGCGCGACGAGATCCGCCCGCGGCACCTCTACCTCGGCCACCCCTACCGCCGCACCGACGGCACGCCGTATGGCGTCGAGCTCGACGCGGCGCAGGCGGCGGAGGCGCTCCGAGAGAGCCTCGACATCGAGGGCCGGGTCAGCAAGGCGGCCCACGACTGCCTGTGCGCGGGACTCCAGGTGACGGACTCGGCGTACTCGCCCTTCGCACACGTGGCCCAGGAGGTCGACTACACCGCCGACCCCACCCTTGAGCCGTCGCCGTTCTTCACGTCGATGCACGGCTACCGCACGCACTTCAACCGGAACTCGTGAAAGAGGAGCCTCGCATCCATGGCTGACTTCCAGACCGTCCAGGCGGGCCAGGACAAGATCGCCGTCCGCAAGGATCTCCGCGTGCCGATGCGCGACGGCATCACGCTGGCCGCCGACGCCTACCAGGGCGTCGACGACAAGCCGCGTCCGGCGCTCGTGGCGCTCAGCCCGTACGGCAAGGAGTTGCAGGCCCTCGCGCTCACGACGCCGCCGCAGCGGCGCCCCAGCCCGATGTGGGACGGCTGCATCGAGGCCGGTGACATCGCGCGCGTCGTCAAGGAGGACTACGTCCACGTCATCGGCGACCTGCGTGGCTCCGGCGCCTCCGAGGGCGAGCACATCGGCAACTACAACGCCGGTGGCGTCTCGCTCGGCCAGGACGCGTACGACTTCATCGAGTGGGTCGCGGCGCAGCCGTGGTGCGACGGCAACGTCGGCATGATCGGCATCTCCTACTTCGGCTCGATGCAGGTGCTGGCCGCGGCCGAGCGGCCGCCGAGCCTCAAGGCGATCTTCGTCAGCGGCGGCCACTACGACTTCTACGAGACCACCTATCACGGCGGCGTCATGTGGTTCATGCCGCGCGCCGCCCGCGAAGGCCGCGGTGGCGACTCCGGCTGGGCCTTCACCGATCGCGTCACGTCCCGCATGCTCGAGACCTACTCCCCGGAGGAGATCAAGGAGCGCGTCGCCAAGCGCCTGCGGGACCCGGACGTGGCCGCCTGGCCGAACCTGGTCCACGTGCTGAACTACCCGAAGAACCACGAGGCGTGGTTCGACATCGTGATGAACGAGGTCGACGGCGAGTGGTACGAGGAGCGCAACCCGGTCACGCTCGCGCCCAACATCGACATCCCGGTCTGGCTCCAGATCGACCAGGGCCGCGGCTGGACGATGGACGGCACCATCGAGGTCTACAACTCGCTGAAGGGCCCGAAGAAGCTCGACATCGGCCCCTACCCGCCGATGCAGTCGCGCCCCTTCATCGAGGAGCACGACAAGATGTTCCGCTGGTACGACTACTGGATCAAGGGCATCGACAACGGAATCATGGACGAGCCCGCCGTCACCGTCTTCGTCGAGGGCTCGCGTGAGGTGGTCACCGGCGCCCAATGGCCGCCGAAGGACGTGGAGTACACGTCGCTCTACCTCCGCCCGCGCCGAAAGCTCTCCTTCGAGTCCGAACTCATGGGCGCCGAGTACGCCGCCCCGGACGGCTTCTACCAGGCGCCGCTGACGGTGACCGACAAGGTGGAGATGCTGAGCTGGAGCACGGCTCCGTTCGACGAGCCCACCGAGATGATGGGTCAGGGCGCGGCGCACATCTTCGCGGAGATCGACCAGCCCGACACGAACTTCATCCTGCGCATGTGGGACGAGGCCCCGAACGGCAGGCGTCAGCTCATCACGACCGCCTACCTCAAGGCCTCGCACCGCGAGCTCGACGAGGAGCGCACCACGGAGGGCAACCCCTACCACCCGCACACCCGCGCGGTGCCGGTCGAGCCGGGGAAGATCGAGGAGTACGTGCTGCGCGTCTACCCGTTCGCGGCGACGTTCCTGCCCGGTCACAAGCTGGTCGTGGAGCTCTCCAACGACGAGCCGCTGGCAGACGAGCACAACGCCCTGCTGCCGCCGGACGCGTTCCACCTGCCGGTGGGCCGCCCTGTCACGCACAAGATCTACCGTGACGCCGCCCATCCGTCCCGGCTCGTGCTGCCGTTCACGACGCGCACCGCGGTGGAGAACAGGTAGTCGACCATGGCATTCATCTACGCGGCGGCCCGCACTCCCTTCGGCCGGTTCAACGGAGCGCTCGCCGGCGTCCGTCCCGACGACCTCGCAGCGACCGCGATCACCGGGGTGCTCGCGAAGGCGCCGGCGCTGGACCCGGCCGAGATCGGCGAGATCGTGTGGGGCTGCGCGAACCAGGCCGGCGAGGACAACCGCAACGTCGGCCGGATGGCCGGGCTGCTCGCCGGAGTGGCGGTGTCGGTGCCCGCGACCACGGTCAACCGGCTGTGCGGCTCGTCGCTCGACGCCGCGATCATCGGGTCCCGCACGATCGACACGGGTGACGCCGATATCGTGCTCGTCGGTGGCGCGGAGTCGATGACCCGGGCGCCGTGGGTGCTGCCGAAACCGGACCGGGCGTTTCCCGCCGGCAACGCGACCTCGTGGTTCCGGTCGACGGCGTCGACCTGACCCGCGACGAAGGCATCCGCGCCGACTCCACGCCTGAGAAGCTCGCCGGCCTCACGCCGAGCTTCCGGCCCGACGGCACGATCACCGCCGGCAACGCGTCGCCGCTCAACGACGGGGCGGCGGCGTTGCTGCTCGGTTCGGAGGCCGCTGCCGCGCGGATCGGGCTTGCCCCGGTTGCCCGGATCGTGGGGCGTGGTGCGTTCGCGCTGGAGCCGCAGGACTTCGGGTTCGCTCCGGTCGAGGCTGCCAACAGGGCGCTGGAACGGGCCGGCATCGGCTGGGATCAGGTGGGTGCCGTCGAGCTCAACGAGGCATTCGCCGTCCAGTCGCTCGCGTGCGTGGACGCCTGGAAGATCGACCCCGGGATCGTCAACGTCAAGGGTGGCGCGATCGCGATCGGCCATCCGCTCGGCGCCTCGGGCGCCCGGATCCTCGGCACCCTCGCCAAGGTTCTGGTCGCGAAGGGCGAGCGGTACGGCGTCGCCGCTATTTGTATAGGTGTGGGCCAGGCGCTCGCCGTGGTTCTCGAGAACGTCACTGGAGGAGCGGCGTGAGCAAAGCGCAGATCTTCGCATCGCCGGACGAGGCGGTGAGTGTCGTCAAGGACGGCGACACCGTTCTGGTGGGTGGCTTCGGATTCGCCGGCATGCCGTTCGACCTGATAGACGCCCTGATCCGGCAGGGCGCGGGCGACCTCACCATCGTGTCCAACAACGCCGGCAACGGCGACGTGGGCCTGGCCGCCCTGCTGAAGGCCGGCCAGGTGCGGAAGGTCCTGTGCTCCTTCCCCCGGCAGGTCGACTCCTACGTCTTCGACGACCTCTACCGCCGCGGGGAGATCGAGCTCGAGGTAGTCCCGCAGGGCAACCTCGCCGAGCGGATGCGGGCGGCCGGGGCGGGCATCGGGGCGTTCTACTGTCCGACGGGCGTCGGCACGCCGCTTGCCGAGGGCAAGGAGACCCGCACGATCGACGGACGTGACTACGTCCTCGAGTACCCGATCAAGGGTGATGTCGCTCTGATCTCCGCTCACACCGCCGACACGATGGGCAACCTCGTGTACCGCAAGACCGCCCGAAACTTCGGCCCGGTGATGGCCACGGCCGCCACGACGACCGTCGTCCAGGTCTCGTCGATCGTGGATGCGGGGCAGATCGACCCGGAGGTCGTCGTCACCCCGAGCATCTACGTCGACCGCGTGGTCCAGGTCGAGCCGCGTCACTACACCGTGCAGGGAGCCCGCTGATGCCGCTCAATCCCGACCAGCTCGCAGCCCGGGTCGCCCAGGACATCGAGCCGGGCAGTTTCGTCAACCTCGGCATCGGTCAGCCCACCAAGGTCGCCGACCACCTTCCGGCCGAGATCGGCGTCGTCCTCCACACCGAGAACGGCATGCTGGGCATGGGCCCCGCGGCTGTCGGCGACGAGGTCGACCCTGAACTCACCAATGCCGGCAAGGTGCCCGTCACCGAACTGCCCGGAGCCGCGTATTTCCACCACGCAGACTCCTTCGCCATGATGCGTGGCGGCCACCTCGACGTGTGCGTCCTGGGTGCCTTCCAGGTCTCGGCGAGCGGTGACCTCGCCAACTGGGACACCGGCGCGCCCGGCTCGATCCCCGCCGTCGGCGGCGCGATGGACCTGGCGATCGGCGCCAAGCGGGTCTACGTGATGATGACGCTCTTCGCGAAGAACGGCAGTCCGAAACTCGTGCCCACCTGCACCTACCCCCTCACGGGCGTCGGCTGTGTCAGTCGTGTTTACACCGACCACGCCGTATTCGAGATCACCCCCGATGGCGTCCGCGTGCTCGAGTCGTTCGACACTTCCGTCGAGGAGCTTCGCGCCCGGCTGGAAGTCCCGCTCGTGGTCGACGTCCGCTGACTCACTCGATCGCCTCGGTGGGCTCATCCACGAGTACGCGCAGGTCGCGTAGGGTGGCCGACCTTCCGGCACCCCGGAGCCTCAGCCCGGGCCGAACCAGCGGGTGAGGGCCGTCTTCAGGCTGTCGGGGTCCGCGCCCGCCCAGGCGACGTAGCCGTCGGGTCGGATAAGCAACGCGGGTGCTGGGGAGTCCTCGGCGGTTGCGGTCACGCGGCGCACTCGGTCATTCCAGGGCTCCAACGTCCCCCCGGCGTGAAACGGAAGCGGTCACTCGGCCCGATCAGGGCCGTCCGGTCGACGACGTTGTCGTCGCTGGTGCCGGGGAAGGTGATTCCTGCCTGCTTGCGAATCAGGCTGCCGCCGCCGTCGCAGCCGACGAGGTATCGGGCCGTGAAGGTCGTCTCGGTGCCGTCCGAACCGCGTGCCACGACGTCGACCTGGTCATCGGTCTGATCGAAGGACAGCACGTCCCAACCTCGTCGGACGTCCGCGCCGAGTTCTGCCGCGCGCTCATCGAGCACACGTTCGAGATCGCGCTGGTTGACCGGCAGGAGATATCGGGTTCCCCTTGCCGAGCGCGCGCAGCGGCAGCGGCATTCACCTACGAAGCCGTCGCCCGCCCGCGCCGGCACGAGTCGTCCTGTTCTCTACCGGCGCTGGCCGCAGCGCGACGACCTGCTGCTGGCCACTCTCACCAAGTTCTGGCGGCTGATCGCGGTGCCCGACACCGGCAGCCTCCGCGAGGACGCGATCGGCCGCCGTCGGATGTGACATGTGATACTTCCCCGCCCGCCGATTCTCGGCCGCTCTGCCCGCGGCTCGCGCTGCCGTTGCGGTCGGCGGTTCGCCCCGGTGGCCTCGTACCCGCCGCCGGACGGCGGGGCTCGTCGAACCCGGCCACCTGCCGGAACCGCGCCGCAGGGCCGGGTGTAAGCAGGAGGTATGCGCCCGTGGCGGCTGTTACCGCACCGGCATCGCCCCTGGCAGGCCAGCGACGTCCTGCTGGCGTTCCCGCTCGCTCTGATCGCGGTCATCATAGTGGTCGACCTGCTGACCCCCATCGGGATCCCGATGGGACCGCTGCTGGTCGTGGCGCCCGCGATCACCGCGTCGTTCGCCGGCGCCTTCGCCACCGCGATGGTCGCCGCGATCGCCGTCACGGGCCTGGTGGCCGTCGGCGTGATCCTGGACCAGAACCTGTTGGACACGATGTACTTTCAGTCGCAGATCATCTCGCTGGTGGTGGTCTCGGTGATCGTCACGGCGTTCCGGTACCTGCGGGATCGGCGCACCCGTGAACTGGCGCAGGTGCGTACGGTGTCGGAGGCCGCGCAGCGGGTGGTGCTCAGGCCGTTGCCGCAGCGGCTCGGGCCGCTGCGGGTGGCGTCGGTGTATCTGGCGGCGCAGGAACAGGCGCAGATCGGCGGCGACGTGTACGCGGCCGCGCGAACGGCCGACGCCACCAGGCTGATCGTCGGCGACGTGATGGGCAAGGGCCTGACCGCCATCAGCGACGCCGCCCTGCTGCTCTTCGCCTTCCGTGAGGCCGCCCACCGCCAGGCCACACTGCCCGATCTCCTCACCTATCTGGAACACAGCGTCTGCTGGAACCTGGCCGAATCCTCGGAACCGGAGAAGGCCGGGGAGTGCTTCATCACCGCCGTGGTCGTCGACATCCCGGACGCGTCGCCGCGGATGCGCATGGTGAGCTGTGGGCACCCGCCTCCCCTGCTGCTGCGCGGCCGACAGGTCATCACGCTTCATCCCACGCGTCCCGCGCCGCCGCTGGGCCTGGGCGAGCTGGCCGACCCGGACTACCGCGCGGACACGTTCACGCTCGAACCCGGCGACCTGCTCCTGCTGTACACCGACGGCGTCGTAGAAGCCCGGAGTCCCGAGGGCGTCTTCTACCCGCTCGCCGAGCGTGCCGCCTCCTGGGGCGAGGACGAGACCCCCCTGGCGCTCGTCCACCACCTGCGCGAGGACCTGCTCGCCCACGTCGGCGGACGCCTGGCCGACGACGCCGCCATGATCGCCGTCCAGCGCGCCCCCGGCGACTGATCGGCCCGGCAAAGCCGCGGGTCTGGTCGGGTCCAATATTTGACCGATCGATCTGGATAGGCTTACGGTTCTGCGCATGGCGAGGACAAAGGAGTTCGACCCGGACGCGGTTCTGCAGAAGGCGCTGGAGTTGTTCTGGGAGCGGGGGTACGAGGCGACCTCCATGGCCGACCTGGTCGAACATCTGGGCATCGCTCGGGCGAGCATCTATGCCACCTTCGGTGGTAAGCGCGACCTCTACGTGAAGGCGTTTGAGAGGTATGTGGAGACGCGGGACCCCGGGGTCGTGGAAATGCTGTCCCAGCCTGGTCCGGCCCTTCCCGCCGTCCGCGCGATGGTCCGGGCATACGCCGAGGAATCCCTGTGTGACGAGCGCAGACGCGGCTGCATGGTGGTCAATGCCGCCGTGGAGGGCATGTCGCGCGATCCGCAGATAGGTCGCAGGATCGAGGCGAGTTGGGACGTCCTGGAGGCCGCGCTGACTTCGGCGTTGACCCGGGCGCGTGCGCAAGGCGAGATCTCGGACGACAAGGATCCACGCGCGCTGGCCCGTTTCCTGCTCGTGCTGATGCAAGGCATGCGCGTCCTCGGGCGTGCGCATCCCGAACCCGGCAGGTTGCGCGACGCCGCCACGCAGGCGCTGGCCGTCCTGGGCTGAGGAAGTGATCACGGTGACGAGAAGCGTTTCGCGTACCCAGATAACAGAACGATCGATCTAGATAGGCGGGCCGGGCTGATGGCCTTCGCCCTGCTCGGGACCGTGCAGGTCACGCTCATCGCGGCGATCACGGTCATCACCGTGGCGTTATCCGCCGTACAGCGGGATCTGCGTGTGGACGACACGGGGATGGTGCTCGTCACCTCCGCCTATGGCCTGGCATTCGGTGGGCTGCTGTTACTCGGCGGGCGGCTGGCGGACTCGCGGGGGCGGAGAAGGATGTTCGTCACCGGCGTGGTCGTCTTCGGCCTCGCCTCGGCGGCGGCCGGCCTCGCCCCGTGGGCGGGCATGCTGCTGATCGCCCGGTTCGCCCAAGGGGTCGGCGCGGCGTTGGCGGCGCCGGCGGCGATGGCGCTGGTGGGCGTCGTGTTCCCCGACGGGCATCGCCGAGGACGGGCCATGGCGATCTGGGGCGTGTTGAGCAGCGCCGGTGCGACGGCGGGAACCGTGCTGTCGGGCGTGGTGATCACATGGGTGCCGTGGCGTTGGGTGTTCCTGGCCCCAGTGGTGGTCTCGGCCGTCGCGGCACCTGTGGCCGTCCGGCTCTTCCCCCCGGACCACCCGCCGGTCCGGGGCCGGATCGACTGGCTCGGCGCGGTGCCGGCGACCGCCGGTCTGGCCCTGCTCATCTACGGGCTGCAGCGCTCCGGCTGGATGGCCTTCGGCGGCATCGCGCTGCTCGTCCTGTTCGGATGGGCCGAGCGCCGCTCCTCGGCCCCATTGATGCCCTTGTCCTTCCTCCGCAGGCGTGTCCTCCCCCTGATCGCCGTGACGGCGTGCGCAGGGGCGATGGCCACAGGGTTCTACCTGCTCTCCCTTTATCTGCAGGAGGTACGCGGCCTGTCGTCGCTGCAGACATCGGCCGCCTTTCCTGCTGCCCGCTCCCGCCGTTCTGGCTTCAGGCCCCCTGGCCGGATGGCTCATCGCCCGTCTGGCGATCCGACGCGTGCTGGCGGCAGGGTTGGCGGCAGCGGCCGTCGGCCTGTCGCTGCTCAGCTTCCTCGACGCGCCCTACGCCGGACTGGTCGTCTTTCCCTTCGGAGCCGGCCTGACGTTCTCGGCCGCCACGGTGGCCGTGCTGCGGGACGTGCGAGAGGACCAGGCAGGACTGGCCGGCGGATTGCTGAACACCGCCATGGAAATCGGCCCTCCTCTCGGACTCGCGGTGCTGGTCTTCCTCGCCACCGCCTACTCCCATCAGCCGTCGAGCGGCTACGCCTTCGCTCTCCGTGTCGCAGCGGCTGCCCTGCTCGTCACCGCCCTGTTCGCGGCGCTCATGCGCCGTCACCAAGTAAGCAAAGGAGAATCGGAATGACCGCACGTTTCACCGGCAAGGTAGCCCTGATCAGCGGTGGAGGTTCCGGCATCGGGAGGGCCACCGCGCTCGCCTTCGCTCGGGAAGGCGCGGCCGTGGTGGTCGCAGGGCGCAACGCCGAACCCCTCGCGGAGACCGTGAAGCTGATCGAGGCCGAAGGGGGCCGGGCCGACGCGGTCAGCGCCGACGTCTCCTCCTCCCGTGACGTCGCCCGGCTCGTCGCGACCACCGTGGAGCGGCACGGCGGCCTGCACATCGCCTTCAACAACGCAGGAGTTATGGAAGCCGGACCACTGGCGGACATGGAAGAGGCGGCCTGGGACCGCCTGATCTCAGTGAACCTGACCGGAGTCTTCCTCAGCATGAAGCACCAGATCGCCCACATGCGCGACAACGGCGGCGGCGTCATCATCAACACGGCCTCCAACCTGGGCGCGCACATGCGGCTGCCGTACCTCGGCGCCTATGCGGCTTCGAAGGCGGCGGTGAGCGCGCTGAGCCGAGCGGCGGCAAGGGAGTGCATCGGACAGGGCATCCGCGTCAACGCGATCAGCCCGGGCCCCATCGACACCGCCATGTCCCTGCGGCAGGGAGAGACCGAGGACGCCCGCGCGGAGCGGCTGAAGGGCGCACTGCCGATCGGCAGGGTCGGAACACTCACCGAAGCGGCCTCCGCGGTGATCTGGCTCGCCTCACCCGCAGCGGGCTTCACCGTCGGACACGACCTGGTCATCGACGGAGGCGCTACCGCCTGAGCCGCACGAGCAGGGGCGACTCAGCGAGGATCGACGATCTGGTCGAAGACCAGCCCACTGGAAGCCTCACCTCGACCCGTCTGCTTGGTCGCCCCCAGCCAGACCCGTACCCGCCCCTGCCGGTCACGGACGCGCCGGTAGGTCCGCCTCACCCGGATTCCGGCCCTGGGCACCTCCTCCTCGTGGACATGCAGGCCGGGTTCCTGCAGCAACCAGGTACGCGGCCGTACCAGAGCGGACGGAGACGACGCGCGGGGCATGGCGGCCCGCCGGAGCTGGATCGCGCGGTCGGAGCCGGGGCGGTGCATCGGGATCATCGGGATCCAGTGCTCAGGCACCGAGGTCATGACCTCGTACCGGATGTCCGTCCCCTCGGCCGGTGCGGGAGCGGGTCCGCGCGACAGGAACTCACGCAGTTCGTGGCCGGCATCCGCGCCGGCCACGCCGACACCGAGCGGCGATGGGATGGTCTTCTCGATGGCCCACACCAGATTGGCCATCTCGTCGCGGACGAAGACCACCTCATCCAGCGGCGCGCTCTCCTGCAGGTGGTCGGCCGTTTCGAGGATCACGAGGTCGTGGTCCGCGACGGCTCCGCCGCCCGCCACGCTCGTCCGGAACAGGCGCCACCCGTCCGATTCGGCCCGTGACACCCAGGTGCGCTCCCCGAAAACGTCGGTCACGACCAGGCCGCGCACCCTCGCCACCGTGTCGACCGGAAGGGTGAAGGGCACCACGAACCAGTCGTTGGCGTAGACGAGCCCGAACTCGATCAGCATCAGCGTGCCCAGGTCGGTGCTGTCGGGCCGGATGCCACCGAAGTTCGTCCGGCCGTCCTCGAAGGTCCACCAGCGGCTGTTCGGCATCCCGTTGAACGAAGCGGCGGTGGGCAGCATGCCGAGCACGTGCCGAGTCGGCGCCGTCTCGTCGTCACCCGGGTCCGAAGGGACGGGCGCGGCGTCGAGGTCGTGCCAGTCGATCCGGCCATGGGAATACTCCTCGGCTACCAGGCCGACCGGCGTGCCGCGTGACCCGGCGTCGGCCACGAAGCCGTACTCCATCCGTTCCGGTCGCCAGGCGGTGGCCGCTTCGGGCCGGCTGATCAGCCGGTCGAACCAGGCGACGAACCGCGTGCCCAGCGCGTCCACTTCGGCCTCGGCCCCGGCGACCTCGTCGATGCCGGTCGAGGCCGGGGCACCGCCCACGATGGACAGGTAGAGCGCGGCGCCGTCCATCAGCCGGTTCGCGGCGGCCCGGTACGACGCACACGCCAGAGGATGGGCGCAGATCGCCGCGTCCTCGCCCGGGTCGGGCCGACGTACGGGGTAGGCGGCCCGGTAGGCGTCCGCGGCGGCGGGCAGCACCCTGGCGAGCAGCTTCAACCAGTACCTGCCCATCAGCAGGCGCAGATCGAGTGACATCTCCACGCCGTCCATCAGCAACGGCAGCGGAAGCTGCTCCACTGAGGCCTGCGGCGGCAGGTCCGCCACCGGCGCTTTGCCGTCGTCGCCAGGAGGCCGGAACGCCCGTACCGGCGTGGTGTCGACACGTACCTTCGCGTGGATGGGGGATCCGGCATCCTCGCCGCGGAGTTCGCCGACCTGCCACTGACGGGTCAGCATCCAGAGCGCGTCGCGGACCTCGGCCCGGAGCGCGCGATCGAAGGCGCGGGTACGAGGCCAGCCCTCGAGACGGTTCCAGAACGTCACACCGGGCCTGCCGCGGGACGCGACCACCGCGCTGAGTTCCGCTGTGATGTACTTCTCGGTCATGGCTTGGCCTTCATGGGAGACGGAACATTCGCGAACACGTTGTTGAGTGCGAGGTCGGCGGCGATGGTGAGCTGCCGGACCTGGCTGGCCATCAGAGTGGCCGGCAGGAAGGGCGCGTAGGGGAGTTCACCGATGTGACGCGGCTCCAGAGCGCGTAGCTTGGCCAGGTCCATGGTGTCGCACACGGCGTCGACCAGGTCGTCCCACTGCCAAGAACCGCGGGTCAGGGTCGGTGTGACCAGCAGCATCGCCTGTGCTGCCTCGGTGTTCGGCCGGTCACTGTGGAAGGCGATGCCGCTCTCGGCGGTGGACGACGGGATCGTCTCGGTCCACTCGTCCAGGAGCAGCCCTCGTTGCGGCGTGCCAGGGACGACACCGGTCGCCAGGTGAGCGGTGTAGAGCAGCCGGTCGGAGTCGACCACCTGATCCGGCCGGATGTCGAGGCCGAGCCAGCCTTCACCGGTGACCGGCGGCAACTGCAGCGCGTCGAGTTCCGGCTCCTGCCGGCCGAAGGCGCCGGACAACACCTGGAGCTGTTCCCAGTCGTGTAGCCGTTCCCGTACCCGTGCGGTCGAGTGCAACCAGGTGTCCACCGGGAAGTCCACGTCGAGGTGGGCGAACGGCGCCCCGGACCGGCTCTCGGTGAGCGCCGCGGAGAACCGGTCAGCCCGCTCGCCGTCCATGGTGAACTCGGGTATCAGCCGGCAGTCATCACCGAGCAGCGCCTTCGCCGCCTCCTGGAGCGCCGTCACCCGTTCGGCCGGTGACGTCGTGCCGTCGTGCTCCTGGAACGCCGCCGCGGCCGCCGCCAGCCGCCGGTCGGCCTCGGCGAGTACGGTGAGGAGCACCGACCGGGTGTCGGCGAGCAGGTGGATCAGCCGGTCTTCGGCCGACCCCAGGTCGGGCGGGGCCAGATCGACGGGCTGGGCCGCGGGGATGGCCATGATGTCGGCGCGCAGACCCGACGCCGTCGTACGGGTGGAGACCGCCACGGCCTGGTACCGGTCCCTGGCCGCGACCATGTCGGCGACGGGTCCCGCCTGCAGGGCCGCCGCGTACGCCGCCGGGGTGGACGGCCGGGGCAGGAGCGGCGCCGTCGAGATGGCTGCCTCGGCCCGGCTCAGGAACAGGAATCGCGCCTCGTCGGATCCCTCGGGCGGGACGGCCTCGTACCGCGCGAACTCCTCGGCGAACCGGTCCAGCCGGTCACCGCAGCGTTGTGCGGTGTCGGCACACGCGGCCAGCAGGTCGGCGTAGGCCGCCCCGAGGCTCTCGTAGGCGAAGCCCCACCCGGCTTGGGCAAGCCCGAACAGATCGGCCCGCGCGAGCGCCTCCACTGCGGAGTCCACACGTTCGTCCACGTCGGAGGCCAGGCCGGAGGCCGGGTCGGGTACGGCGAGCGCGTTCGCGGCGGTGGCGAGTTCGGACCGTACCGCCCGCAACGCGGAATCCACCGTGCCGACCCGCTGACGGTCGATGAACGGCGAGGGCTCGTCGGCGTGGCGGGTGTCGGCGGCGGGCGCCAGATCGTCGGCGGTCAGCGGACGCGACAGACTGATCAGCCGGTGCGCGGCCCGCAGCAGGGGCAGCAGCTCGAACACGCTGACCTGGCCTGGCGCCGCCTCGTGATAGTCGATGGTGATGGGCTGGTCGGGGCGCGGATCGAAGGTCGCCCGGACGCACCTCCGCACCCGATCGTCGAGTTCGGACAGCGCGTCGGTACGCCCGATCCGCACCAGGTCGACGGGTCGCAGACCGAGCGGCGCGAGAGTGATCTCACGCATGACGTCGGTTCCGCTGCTCGCGGAGCGGAACGAGACCCGGCACCCGACCTCGTCGAGAGGCGGCAGTACACCGGTGAGCCAGGCGTCGACCGCGGGCTCGATCCGGGCCCGCGGTGTCGCGTCAGGCCCCGGCACCGCCGTGGGCGGCAGATGGAGTGCCACCCGGTGCGTGAGGGTCACGCCACTGGACGGCGTGCGCACGATGTCGGGCTCGGCGGGGCTCGTCCCCTTCGCGTAGGCGTCATACGTGCTCGCGACGCGATCGTAATTGCCCATCACGGCCTGATATACGCCCTCGGCCAGCGCGAGATCGGCCACCGCGTCGTGGGTGTCGAGCAGCCGGTGCGCCTCGGCGTTGATCGCGGCCGCTTGGGCCGGGCTCGCCGGAGGCAGACCCGCGGCCCCGAACGGGTAGGACCCGGCGGTGCGCAGCCGCTCCACCAGAGCCAGGCCGTCGAGCACGTTGCCGGCCTCGATCGCCTCGATCGGCACACCGTCATCCGTTCGGGTCGACGCCATCCGGTCGGCCCGCAGCGGGAACGCCTTGCGCAGCGGCAGGATGAAGCCGTCCACTTCGGCCATGCCGTACCGATCGTGCAGGCCCCGCTCGAACTGGTAGCCGAGGAGGTCACTCAGGCTCTGGCCGGCCCTGACCCCGTTGATCAGCGCCAGCGCGGCGCGCACCCGAGCGGACGACAGGTCGACCGCGGGGCCCTCGCCCGGTGCCACGCCGGACAGGTAGCCGTTACGCAGCACCGCGGCGGCGACCGCGTGGTTGAGCGAGGGGGTGTGCACGAAGCCCTGGTTGGCCGGGTCGAGCGTCAATGGACCGTCTGAGAAGTCCTTGGCGACATCCGGATCCTCGGGCACGAAGTCGGCCCGCTCGGACCGGCCCGGCCGCAGGTCCTCGACCAGGCCGTAGGCACCCAGGTGCAGGCCGGTGGGCAGTTGTTCACGCATCCGGGTGAGCTGGAGATCGACCAGGCCGAGCAGCCACGCGTCCAGCCGGTACGAGCAGGTGTCGACGTGATCGGCGAAGGCACGTTCCAGTTGCGCGGTGGGAGCGTTCTGGAGCCGCTCCAACGCGTCGAGCTGAGCGGCCAGCTCTCTGTTCCCGGGCGAGCCGATCGTCTGTGTGATGTGATCGCAGACCCGCCGGGTCGGGCTCCCGGTGATCGGCGCGGCGGTGGCGTAGAGCAGCTGGTAGCGGCTCTCGCTCAGCGGGTTTCCGGAGCTGATGTGCAGGATGGGGTTGTCGATCCGGGCGGCTCGGGCCTGCGCCTGCGTATAGAGACCACTGGCCCGGTACAGCCGGACCGCGACCTCGTGGTAGCCGAGTTGCAACGCGTGCCGGGCCATCAGGTAGAGCAGCGATGCCGGCGGCCGGTCGTCGACGAAGTCCTGCTGGTTGTAGAGCCTGTCGAGGCCGCCCTGGGCGGCCGACGCGAGCCAGGCCAGGTAGTTACGGCCATCCACGGTGGACGGCCGCAGCGGAGCGGTCTCCGACGGCGGCAGCGCCTCCACCACCCCGCCGGTGAGCAGGTTCTGCCGCCCCGAGAACACCTGGTTGAGTATGGGCGGCACGGCCGTGCCGCTGTAACCGAGGCGGGCCAGGAGCTGGCGGCCGGCGGTGCGCTGCTGAGCGAGCTGCACCTGCTGTATCGCCCCGCCGAGGCCCCGGAGATGCAACCGGTTGAGCAGGGTGGTGAGGCTTTCGGCGTAACGCTGCGACCATTCCACCGAGCCTGGATGCAACGCGAGCACGTCCAGCAGCGTCTGGTGTGGATCGTCGGTGGGGCCGCCGATGCGCGCCACCCGCTCCACCAGAGGCGTCCAGTCCTGCCGGATGGTGTCGAGCACGCGGTAGAGCGGTATGGCGAGCTTGCTCACGTCGGCGTCGCGATCAGGCCATTCCAGGCGGGAGAACGCGGTGGCCGGCAGGATGCCGTACGGCTGGGCGCCGATCCGCATCGTCGGCACGACACCGCCGCCGACCACGTGCCGCTCGAAGAACTGGCGTGTGTCGTCGGCCGCGCCGTCGCTGAACACCTCGCCCATCATCGACCGCATCCAGTAGCCGAACGTGGCCGGCCACAGGAGCGTGTTCATGGCCCGCGCGGTGAAGTGATCCGTCCCGGCGGCGCCATGGGTGTGGACGAAGGAGTCGGCCGGCAGTCCGAGGTATTCGGCCAGCCGCTGCCCGTCCCGTTTCTTCTCGTCGTCCGTGGTGACCTCGTAGGCCGGTTCGCGGAGGTCGTCGAAGGAGGCGTCCGGGTCGTCGCGGCGGCCGTAGCCAGAGTCGGCGTCCTCGCTGTTGTTCGTGGGCGTGCCGCGGGCCACGATGGCCACGCCGGTGCGGCTGTAGGCATGCTGGAAGAGCAGGTCGCGCAGCTTGGATGCGCCTTCCTCAGCGTCGGATCCGATCCGCACGCCGAGCACGAGCAGCCGATCGAATCCGCCCTGGGCCTGCTCTGGCGTGAGCGGGATCCGCAGGCCCATTCCCACCTCGACCGCCCGGTCGAAGTCGGACAGCCACCGCAGCCGCTCGGGCATGACCAGGTCGCCGCGCTCGTCGTGACGCAGCTGGTCGTCACCGGTGGCGGCGGGATCCGGCCCGGCGAAAAGGTCCTGGTCGACCTCGGCGCCGAGCTCGACCAGCGGATTCTCGCCGGCGCGGAAACCGATGACCACGAACCGCTGCGGCATCAACAGCACCCGCGGCGCCCGAGACCAGGCGTCCTGCTTGGTTTCCACGTCGGGAAAGACCGGCGGGCCGGCCGGGTTCACGGGCCGGTGCACGGCCTGCAGCCAGGTGGACCGGCCGGAACCGTGCGCGGCGACCAGCCGCCGCCAGGCCGCCCGCAACTGGGCCTCGGTGCCCGCCTCGCGCACCTCGGTCCAGTAACGCCGTACGTTGTCCACTTCTGACGCTGTCAGTGCCTCGTCGAAGGTGGAGATGTTGCAGCCGTCCGGATAGATCCGGACCAGAAGCGTGGAGTCCTTGGCGAACCGGGTCTCCAGACGCACCGGCATCAGCATGATCGGTGACTTGTCGTCGAGCCTGGTGATGCCCTCTCGCGGGTCGGTCGTGAGCCGGCTCATGCGGATTCCCCTGAAGACGTGTTGAGCATCTGGCTTGCGTGCACCCCGACGAGCACCGGGGCCTGGAAGAGGATGTAGGCGAGGTCGGCGGAGGTCATCGACGAATCCCACGCGACGTGGACGTCCTCGGCGTGCTGCGCCGTCTCGGGCGACCCGGCCGGAGGCGTGAGCTGCAAGGACGCCGGGGCGGTGGCGAGGTCGATGTAGCGGCCGGCCGGTCCCGGCTGGACCTCCGGCCAGGACAGGTCGTTCCACACGGTGAGCTCCGCGCTCGGCTCGGTGTCCAGACCGAACCTGGGCTCGCCGGGGCGCTCCTTGATGACGAAGAACCAGCCCGGATCCTCACCGATGTCGTCACCGCCGACGGCCTCTTCCGCGGTGAGATCGAATCCGAGGATCGTGATGTCCGGATCGATCTTCGCGGCGTATCGCGGCGTGCGGACCGCCGACGGGTCGGCCGACAGCCGTCGCGATCCCGTCTCGTCCGGTTCCGGCCATCGCGCCCGATGCGCGTAGACGACCGCGCTCGGATAACGCTTGAGCAGCTCACCGCGTATCACGAGGACGAGCTCGTCCCGCCCGCCGCCCGTATCGCGGTGATCATGACTGCCCAGGGCCGAGGTGACGGCCCACTCGTGCAGCGGCGGGATGTCGCGGAGCGATTCCCTGCTCGGCCCGTCGGCCAGGGTGCCCCGCACGTCCCAGAACTGGCGGAACGACGAACCGCGCTGGTCGGTCGGGTACTCCCGCCACAGCAACTCGCGGGCGAACTCGTGGTTGACCCCGACCAGGTAGGCCTCGATGAACCGCTGGTCGGTCTCCAGCAGGCTCACCGTGTTGGCACCGATCAGGTTGGCATTGGGCAGGAACAGGTCGGTGCCGAGGTCACGCAACGGCTCGTACATCGGCTGGTCGATCACCGGGTAGGCCATCGGTTCGACCAGGCCTGAGCCGACCTCGTCGCGCACCATCTGGGGAATGCCGACGGTCGAGCCGATCCGGCGGGGGATGGTCACGTCCGGATCCAGCGCGTCCACCGCCGTCTGCGCCATGCCATCCAGATCGAGGTCGCGCAACACCGGTGGGCTGCCCTCCTCGACCGCGGTCTCGCGGAAGTCGAAGCTGTCCTCCAGGGCCTCCTTGAAGTCCTGCGCCTCGGGGCTGTCCACACCGCCACGGCCGGGTCCACCGGGCTTGTCGAGCGTGCCGACGGTGAACCCGGATGCTCCCGGCAGCCCCGTCACCCATGCGACGGTGAGGCTGGACTCCCGCACGATCTCGGCGGCCTGGGGGTTGACGACCAGCGTCGCGGCCGCGTCCGCGACAAGGACGCCGGGCGGCGCGGGGTCCGGCGGGGCCGGGTCGGCCTCGCCGGAGTTGACCCGGTCCAGCAGGTCCAGCGGCCCGTGGTGCTCGCCGAACGGCAGCTGCCCGAGCATCCGGCCCCGCGGGCGCAGCATCCGGCGCAACGGCGCCGAGGATAGGGTCGGGGAGACCCGGGCGGTGGTCTGCGCCTGACGCAGCGTCTCGCCTTCGGACACGATCCTGCGGTGCAGCGGGGCGGTGAGGTGCAACGCCCGCTGGGACGACGACAACGCGGTGACCAGATGCCGTTCGTGCCAGACCTTGCTCACCTGCCGGCCGAACTGGGCGTTGCGAATGCGACGCTGGGCCGCCAGCACCTCGCCGATCTGCTCCCAGGCGGCCTGCATGTACCGCTCCTGGTTTTCGCGCACCGCCTTGGCGCCGAGGCCCGCGGCGATCCGGAATCGGGGATCGAGGTTCAGCCGCTGGACCCAGCCGTCCGGTGGCTCGTCGGTGCGCACGCGGGCGGTCAGCGCGTGCCATCGCCCGTACAGCGGGGGCGAGATGACCGGGTCCTCGTCGGCCTCGGCGCGGTAGTCGTCGGCGAGGTTGATCAGGCGGGCCAGGTCCTCTTGCAGGGGGCGCGGGAACGGCTCGTCCCAGGCATCCCAGGGATCGCCGGGCAAGGGGAACCCGGGCGGTCGCAACGCTCCCCCGAGGCGCAGCGTGCCCCCGAGTTCCGGTTTGTCGATGCCGCGTACTCCGGAGCCGGCATGCTCCACGTCGATGGCGCGGGTGCCGACCCGCGGGTCGATCGGAGCCGGGCGCAGCAGCCGGACCAGGGTCTCGAAGTCGCCCCGCGCGCCGGTCCTGAAGTACCAGCGGTGATACACCGGGAACCACGTGGGCTGCGGCCGAGCGCCGGTCTCCGCGCCCGGCATGGCCCAGGCCGACATGGTGGCCGCAATGTCGCCGACGTCGAGGCCCAGGCCGGCCCGGCGGCCGCCCTCGAACGTGGGCACCAGGAACGCGTGGTAGGCGGTGTCCGGCACGAGGGTGCGCGGGCACAGCAGCCGGGAGCGGGCGAGGTCGGGGTTGCCGGCCAGGGCGGCGGCGAGCCGGGCCGCGACCGCCGGGCCGTCGCCGGAGACGATCTCGCCGTCGGTCGCGCCCAGGCCGAGGTCGGCGTGCACGTGCGCCCACGCCCAGAGCTGGTCGGGCTTGGGAAGCATGGCGAGATCGGTGATCTCCACCCTGGGCAGCGGGGCGCCGCTACCTGCCGGGCCGTCGTGGAACTCCTCTTCGGTGAGGACGAGCAGGGTGAGCCACGGCCGCAGCCTGCCGGCCGCGGCGGCCGCGGGGGTGTAGCGCCAGGGGAAGTCCTCGTCGTAGAAGTCCACGTGGGCCAGCATGTTGGGCTCGGCGTTCGTGATCCAGGGACGCGGCTCGGTCCGCACGATCACCTTGGGGTCGATGCCCTGGATGTCGGCCGGGCCGTACAGCGAGACCTGCTTGGTGACGGGCCGGGTTTGCACGGCCCCGCCGGGGGCGCGGCCGCTCGCCGTGAGCGAGACGGTCACCCGCGGGCGGACCCGCACCGCCGGGTCGCCGTCGGCGGCGGTCACCTGGTTGGCCAGGCCCTGCCGCAGCCACGGAAGAAACGCGTAGGCAGGTGAGGTCATGACACCACCTCGAAGCTCGGAATGACGTGGACGGCATCGGCCATGGCCGGATCGTCGGCGACCGTCTCCGCCCGGAACTGATGCGCGGCCGCCGCGCTGGCGAAGGCCGGGGCGAAGGCCCGGTTGTCGGCCGTGTACGCCACGCTGTAGCTCTCACCCGACACCGTGACCGTCTCACCGGGCGGACGCAGGAGGTCCCTGCTGGAGCGCGACATCGGGGAGCGCGCCACCGCGTTGTCACGCAGCAGGAAGGTGAAAAGACCCTCCTGGTACGGGGCGAACCGGCGCCGCTGTCTGGTGAAGGATCTGTCGTGCAGGATCTCCTCGTAGCGGACCACCCGTTTGGCCATCCCGCTGGTACGCACGTCGGCACCGGCCGCGGCGATGTCCACCCCGGATCGCTGGGTCTCGAACGCGGGCCTGCTCAGCCTGTCCGCGTCGGACATCTCCACGAACTGGGCCGGCGCGAACTCGTCGTGCGCGTCGGCGACCCGTACCAGGGGGCCGGCAGGGGCGAGCGTCAGGTGGTTGGCCCCGACGGGACGCTGGGTGCCCACCTTGTCGAGCGTCAGCCCCAACGGCAGGGCCTTCTGCGATACGCGCAGCACGCCGTTCGGGTGCAGGGTGATGTCGCCCGGCTCGCGTACGGTCACCGCGGGCAGGCGCCCGTCGCGGGCCACGGCGCGCCAGGCCTCGGGCTTGCCGAGTTCCGACGTCAACGCGGCGAGCACGTCGATCAGCAGCTCCGGCTGGACGTGCCGGTCGCCGAAGGTGTGCTCGAAGTCGACGTCCAGGTCCCAGAAGAGCAGCGAGATCGCGCCGTGGCCCTTGACGTGCCAGGGGGAGGGGCCGTCCAGACTGCCCCGGATCTTGACGGAGAACAGGCCGACGCCGAACGCCTTCACCGACATCGCGGCGGCGATCTCGACGTCGAAGTGGAGCGGCGAGAGCTGGAGCAACGCGTCGAAGCCGACGAAGCCGGTCACGCTGAAGGCCGACACTTTGAAGTAGAGGTCGAGCCGGGCGCCGAACTGGACCGTGTTCGGAGTGATCGCGAAGTACCCCTGCGCGGTCAGCCGTGCGACCGAGGAGTTGAGCAGGCTGATCGTCACCCTGCGCGGCGTCGGGAACGGCAGCGCGGGCGGTGCGAAGTTCGGATGGAAACCGCCGAGCGAGGCGACGAAGTTCGCGTCCTCGCCCCACGCGACGAGCAGGCCGAACTCCCCGCTGAGGGGAACGGAGGCGATCCTGGAGTCGAACAGGGTGGCGTGGAAGTACAGCCGCTTCTTGTCGAACTCGATCGCGCCGGCGAACTGTACCTGGAGCAGCACGACCGGGCGGTCCTCGTGTGGCAGAGCGACCCGCAGCACGCCCACCACGGCGACGTTGCCGGGAATCTCCACGATCAGGCCCATGGTCAGGTGCATCAGCCGGGGCGCGCCCCAGGCCAGCTTCGCCATCGGCCCGACGAGGAACGTTCCCGGGCGGGACGGGAAGTAGGTACGCAGGTCGCTGAGGATCTTCGGCGCGTTCGCCACCACGTCGCGGGGGAACATCAGCGACGTCAGCGATCCGGTACGCACCCCCTCGGTGAGGGCGGCCACGTTCATGCCCCGGTTGAGGGCGAGCAGCCCACCGACCTCCAGCAAGGTGAATCCGAACCCGACCGGCACCCCGTCGCCGAGTTCCGCGGTGACCAACGTCATCAGGGAGAACGGGCGGGTGGTGAGCAGGCCGAGCGCCTTCAGCGAGAGCGTGTCGGCGAGTTCGAGTTCGAGCACGCCCGAGTACTCGCCCCGGTCGGCGTCGAACCGCAGATAGCCGCCTCCGGTGACCACGCCCGCGTCGATGGACAGGCCCACGCCGGACGGCGGCAGCGAACCCGTCGAAAGCTCGACCGGGCCAAGGTTGCCGTCGAGATCCGGCCGCGGCTCCAGCTCCGCTTTGAGCCCGGCCCGGTCGACCACCGCGCGCACCGGACCGAGCGAGGCGGCGAAGGTGGCGCCGAGCGTGACCTGCAGGCTCCCACCGGATGGCATCGCGGACACCGCGAGCGACCGGACCTCGACCGGGCCGATCCGGCGGTGCGCCGGAACGTCGATCTCCAGGTTGGAGGTGCCGCGGAAGGAGAACCCGTCCCGGTGGGAGAGCCCGACGGTCACATCGGTCTCGAAGGCGAACCCGTCCGCCGGCATGATCACGGAGAGGAAGCCGTCCGAGCCGTCGGGCACGAACACGAACTCCAGGCCTTTGAGCTCGACCTCGACGTACGGGTCCACCCCGTCGTCGGCGTCCAGCCGCACCCCGCCCGCGCCGCTCACGCCGCGCAGCACCAGCCGGGTACGGTCCGCGGCGCCCAGCAGCACCCGCGGCGTGCCGGTGGCGTCGCCGCCGTCCAGCCTGACCTGGATCGAGCCGGTCGCGTGGGTGGGCGCGGTCCCGGACCGGAAACCTACGATCAGGCCGATCGGCTCACCCGGCCGTACCTGCAGGCCGACCCCGCCCTGCAGGTCCAGGTCGGTGCGCACGGTCGCGGTCAGGCCGCCGCCGACCGGCAACGCGGTGTCCAGTTCGCCGTTTAGCGCGGGCACGATCGCCAGCCCGGGCTTGCCGGTCGCGGTGCCCGGCAACGGCAGCAGCCGCACGTCCCCGGTCATGACCGCCCCGTTGACGAACCCCTCCAGCAGCACGGCCTTGAGCCCGCGCGGCATGGTGCGGTCGAGCGGCAGGTCCTGCTCGGCGGGCAGGCCGAGCAGGCCGGTCGCGGTGGCGTCGTCCACCGGGCCGAACCGGATGTCGAAACCGGCGGACATCAGGAAGTCGTCGATCGCGGAGAGCAGCTCCCCGTGGTCGAAGTCGTCCCTGCCCCAGCCGAAAGCGTTCGCCAGCATCAGCCCGGGGCTGGTCAGCGTCTGCGGCAGCCGGTCCAGGTCCAGGACGGTCCTCCGGTACGGCGGCCGGTCGCCCTGGGCGGG
This sequence comes from Microtetraspora glauca, assembly GCF_040656155.1. Lineage (NCBI taxonomy): Bacteria > Bacillati > Actinomycetota > Actinomycetes > Streptosporangiales > Streptosporangiaceae > Microtetraspora > Microtetraspora glauca. The sequence goes on along the minus strand of NZ_JBFALK010000016.1, from coordinate 180,064 downwards.
CTCGGAGGTGGTGCGCAGCACACCCAGGGCGCGCAGCGCGAAGCCGAGCCGGGGCCGGTACGTGATCAGGTAGTCGCTCACCAGGTGGTCGATCAGCTGCCGGGGGAACTTCTCGCCGAACCCGTCCGCGCGGAGCGACTCCGGGATGACGTCGTCCGGCGCGGTGGCCAGGGCACGGATCGCGGAAAGGATCCGGTCCACCGCGGCCAGCACCCGGGCCACGTCCCCGGGGAGCGCGGCGAGGTCGGTCGTGTCGCCGGTCACCACCCCGGCCTCGCCGTACAGCCGGCGCAGGCCCTCGGTCAGCGTGTCGAGGTCGGTACGCAGGTCGAGCAGGGGCTGCGGGACCGCCTCCGCGATCCAGCCCAGCTCGCGGAGCAGACCCAGCGCCGCCTGCGGCGACGCCAGCGAGTCCGCCAGCGGCCGCAGCGCCAGCCCCAGCTCGCCCAGGACCCGGTCGAAGGTACTCGGCTCAGTCATGGGGTTCTCCCCGATCGGTAGGTCGTGTCCAACCAGCTGTGCAGGGCGGGGTTGAGCCGGTGCACGATCAGCCATTTGCAGACGAAGCAGAACTCTGCCTCGTCGCCGGCCAGGTGCTGGTTGCGCATCTTGCAGGTGCCGGCCGGACGATAGACGTCGACGGAACTGTGGCCGCCGCCCTCGTAGACGCCGATGGTGCTGCTGGTCGGTGAAGCGGGGGCGAAGCCGTTGATCTGCACGGGCGTGTCGGGGTCATCGTTCGGCACCGCCGAGATCACTGCGTTGAGCGGATCCCCGCCGACCAGCAGGTGGGCGCGGACCGGATCCTCGATCAGGTAGCGGGGGACGCCATTGCGGCCGGTCTGCGGGATGAACAGGACGGATCCCGGCCCGAAGAGGAACTTGTTCTCCGGCGGCACCGGCCCGGTCAGATCGAGAATCGGGAAGTCGTCCAGGACCCTCCCGCGTAGATCCTCGATCAGGGTGGGGTCGACGTCGGGCCCGTCGACGGTGAACGGCAGTTGCCGCCCGGTGCTTCTAGGCCGGCTGAGACAGACCTTGGTGGTGGGGGTCTGGGTCAGGGCGTTCTCCCAGAGCACCCGGTCCTCGGCCGGAACCTCGACCAGAATGCCACCCCCGCCAGGGGACCGCGTCACCGCCACAACCCGGGAGGCCAGTCTGACCCGCCGCAGGTTGAACCATTTCACCTTGTTCGCGTCGAACTTCGAGGGTCTCTGTCCATGCTGGATGAAGTCCCGCGTCGTCAGGTTGTCGTACTCGTACCATTCAACGCGAGCCTGGCCGGACGTCTCGTACTCGTCGCCGAGTCTGAAGCTGTGACCGAGCTCATGTGCGACGACGTCGGAGAACTTGTCCTTGTCGAAGGGAATGCCGTCGACCGGGCGGAGGCGCCGCATCGCCAGCGGTGCCGGATCACCGGCGAAGGCATGGACCCTGGGGCTGTCGTACAGGGTGAGGCAGGCGAACCCATTCTCGATGTTCTCCCCGCCCTGCTTGTCGTCGTAGGCGACGATGACCACCAGTCCCCGGCTCGGCTTCAGCCGCTCCTCGACCGGCACCCATTCCTCGCCCACGTTCCGGTGCGGTGCGTCCCGCTCGGCGAGCCCGCCGATGTAGCGGTAGACGGACGTCAGCGGGTTGTCCGCGCCCGGCCAGTACAGCTCTGGTGGGTGCCGCCGTGGGTCCAGGTGCATCGTCTGGGAGGTGCGGATATTGAAGAAGGAGTAGAGCCGTTGCACGAACTTGCGTATGTCGTCCTCGGAGGCGTTCGGGGCCGGCTTCGACACCTTGCCTAGGCGCGGCGTCTGGTCGGCGAGGCGCTGACCCAGGTGCAGGCCGAAAAAGGTGTCGCGGGTCTGGAGTGGGCCCGAAAACTGCTGCGCCTTCCACGCCTCCACCACGTCCTTATGCACCCGGTCGCTGTCAAAGTCCAGATGCTGGCTCGCCCATTCGGCCACCAGCGCGGCGCGGTCGCGGGACTCGCCCCATTTCGGCAGGCCGACCCGGTGCACGAGTTCCAGTACCTGGTAGTACCGCGGAACACGTGTATCGTCCTTTCCGTCGATCTTTTCAAGAATCTCGAACGGCACCGGCTTGGCCAGGTGCTTGCCAGACTGGTAGCACACCCGGTAGCCGCAGGTGAGCAGCTCCTGGGTGGAGTCGGGGGCGGCCTGGTAGACGTTCATGCCGCGGAGCAGCCGGTTGAACGGCGCGTGGCGGGGCTTGGCCAGCCGGCCGCGGGCGATGAAGGCGGCGTGGGTGAAGTCCGGCTGGTTGAACGCCCGGAAGCCCTCGCTGAGGAAGAGCAGATTCGGCGCCTTGGCCGGATCGTGGACGCGGGAGTGCTCGACCCGGTCCAGGACCTCCCGGCGCTTGCCGTAATCCACCACCCGGACCGGGAGCCGCCGCTGCTTGTTGAGGAAGTCGCCGATCAGGTCGACCGGTTGCGCAGTCTCGGCTGTGCCACGCAGCCGGCCTTCCGGGGCGACCTCCACCGCCGGCCCGGTCGATGTCAACGGCACGTAGCCGTGCCCGGTGATGTCTCCGACCAGGTCGGTGCCGGTGTCGTCAGGGGTGAACCGGGCGTATATCGTCGGCTGCGCGTGGGCGAACTCGGGGTCCAGCGCGGTGGTGATCGAGTCGTTGCCGAACCACCAGTCCTCGAACCCCGAATGCACCTGCAACCGGCCGACGATCGAGTACTCGCTCGCACTGCACTGAAACAGGTAGATCCCCGGCGTGGTAGCGGTGATCTCTCCGTTGCTGATCGTGGGCGGGTTGTCGAAACGATGGCCGATCGGCGCGTACGGGGCGTAGAAATCGAATGTCGGATCGGTGACATCGTCAAACCGGTGCGGCTGATCATATTCGCCATCGCGGCGGTACTTCACCTTGATCTTGAGTTTCTTGCCGACCACCATGTGCACATCGCAGTGCGGAAACAGAAGAAGACTCAATATGCTCCCCCCGGGAATTGGCTGTGAACGGCCGACCGGGGTTCCATCCGGTAGCGGCCGGCCGCCTGCCGCGCCCGTGGACCGGTTGGCGACCCCTTTTCCTATATGCCGTTCCATCCGGTTCCATCGGATGGAACGGCATGAATCGTCAGACCGGGGGGCGCACAGTTTCCTGATGAGTTCGTCGGGTGTCTTGGGCTCGGCGGCGCGTTCCTTCCGGCCCGTCTGGGAGAGCGGCGGAGGCGGGGCGAGGACTGCGGTACTGGTGGGGGGCGTAAGGACGGCCTCGCGGGATGTCCTTGGACGCAGATCGCGGAAAATGTTCCGCGCTGTTCCATTCGGTCCCTAGGTGGACATCTCGGGTCTTTCGCTATTTTGGCGACGGGTCACGAAACAGGTCTTCACACGGTCGCGGTTGGCTTTCATTGTGGACGTGGAACCTGTGTGCTGCCGATCTCGCCGCTGTGGGGTGAGAGTACTGGGCGGGGGTTGTGAAGGCGCATCCGTGTGCGATCTCAGGGGGTGTCGTTGACCACGGAGGGGTTGCCGACGGGGTATGGCGGGATGGGCTTGGATGACGTACTGCTGAAGGGAGAGTTCGCGCTCCACACCAGGGGCGATCTGCGGCGCAGCAGGCGGCTGCTGGATGAGGCCTACCGCGAGGCGGACCGGCAGGGGGACGGCCCGAGGCTGGCCCGCGCGGCGTTGGGGCTCGGCGGTGTCTGGGTTCATGAACACCGCGCGGCAGCGGAGGCGGGGGTGGTCCGTGCCCGCCAGCTCCACGCTCTGAGCGTGATCGATCCGCGATCATCACTGGCACTGCGCCTGCGCGTCCGACTGTGCGCGGAGGATGATTACCGGAGCGGCCGGCATGACCGGATCCTTGAGATCCTGGCGCAGGTCAGAGGCACGGGTGACCCTGTGGCGCTGGCGGAGGCGTTGAGCCTGGCACACCACTGTGTTCTCGGTCCGGCAGAGGGCGCCATCCGTCTGGAGCTGGCCGAGGAGCTGATCAGCCAAGCCGCTCATACGGCCCGCCGCGGGGATCTGTTGATGGGCCTGATGTGGCGAACCGCCGATCTGTTCGTGGCCGCCGATCCGCACGCGGAGCGCAGCCTGACGGAGCTGCGTTCCGTCCTGGCGGGAGGCGAACACCTGGCGGTCGGATTCGTCGCCAGCGCGATGGAGGTCATGCTCAGCATCCGCGCGGGCCGATTCGCGCAGGCGGAGTCGATGGCGGCTACGTGCGCGGAGCGCGGGGACCTGGCAGGCGATGTTGATGCTCTCGGCTGGTACTGCGAGCACCTAGGCACGATCCGGTGGTATCAGGGCCGTATCGGTGAACTGGTAGAAGTGATCTCCGATCTGGCACATTCCCCCATACACAGCGCTGTGGACAGCACCTATCTCGCCGCCTTGGCCGTGGCCGCCGCCACCGCGGGAGAATACCGATTAGCCGTCCACATGCTGGCGCGCGTTCTCGGCCGGGATCTGTCTGATCTCCCTCACTCCAGCAGTTGGCTCCCCACGATGTACTGCGTTGTCGAGGCGGCATATCTGCTTCACGACACCGAGGCCGCCGCCCGCGCCTACACTCTGCTCAGTCCGTTCGCCGATCTCCCGGTCATCAGCAGCCTTGGCGTCACCTGTCTCGGGTCCGTCCACCACTCCCTGGCCACAAGCGCCCTGACAGTCGGCGATGCGGATCGTGCCATTGACCATTTCCGCAAGGCCATCCGCGCCAACCAGGCGCTGGGCCACTGGCCTGCGGCCATCCTGTCCCGGTGGCGACTCGGACACGCGCTCGCGCGCGGACACGGGTCAGGCCATGGCGAGGCCCGGCGGGAGTTGGCTCGGGCTGAGCAGGAGGCGCTCAGTCTCGGCATGGAGTTGCCCTCGGAGAAGGATCCGCCCGCCGAGGACGCGGCGGCCATCTGCACCTGCAGACGTCGCGGGCGCGCGTGGCAGATCGAGCTTCGGGGCCGGACCGTGATGGTCGAGAACCGCATCGGGATGCGGCACCTGGCGACTCTTATCGCCAACCCTGGCCGGGAGATCCCCGCAGCCGACCTGGCCGTAGGGGCGGGCCCGGCACCTCACGATTCCTTCTCGTCCCAGCCGATCATTGACTCCGTAGCGAAGCGCACGTTCACAGATCGATTGGCGCAGCTGCAGGAGGACATCGACGACTCCGAGTCGATGAACGACCTCGAGCGCGCCACGTCGCTACGCCGCGAACGCGACTGGCTGATCGATGAGTTGACTACCGCCACCGGTCTCAAAGGACAGATGCGCGAGTTCGCCGGTAGCGATGAACGGGCCAGGGTCGCGGTGAGCAAAGCGGTCAAGCGGGCGATCAGCCGAATCACGGAGATCGATCCAGTGGTCGGCGCACACCTGGACGAGACCGTGGAGACCGGGCACCGCTGCTGTTATCGCCCTCGGTCGGACAGGCACGGCGCCTGACCGGCGGCCTCGCGCTGTCGCCACGCGTCGTGCCGTCCCAGTGAGCGAGAACGCACGCGGCCTGTTTCTTCTGCCCCCTGATAGAAACAGGCATTCATCCGCATAACGCGTGTTATGCCAGATGGAACGCTTGATATGAGGCGGAAGGCTGAACTGTGCCACGTGATACCGGGGAGATCAAAATCAGGGCCCGGCAGGCGGCTGAGGAGACTCGCCGACAGATGATCGCCGAGTGCACCTGCCGAGTTGTCTCTGAGGAGGGGCTGGAAGGCGTGACCCTACGCCGCGTCGCCGAGGAGCTCGGATGCACGACCGGTCTGGTGACGCACTACTTCCCGGCCAAGGAGGACCTGCTGGAGGCGGCGCTGCGCAGTGCGTACGCCGAGCTGGCCCGGCTCGTTGAGGGCGGGGGCCCGCTGTCCTGCCTGGACGACTGGGTGGACAGGTTCGTCGACATCCTCCCGACCGACGAGACGCGGCGGCGGTTCTGGCGGGTGCTCGTCGCCTTCCAGGCCGCGGCGATGAACAGTGAGCGGCTGGCCGAGGTCCAGCGCCACTATGCCGATCACCACAAGCCCTGGCTGCGCCGCCTGGTACGGCGGGCTCTGCCCGACGCGGCAGCGCCGGATTCGGTCGATTCCGTGACTGAGGCGCTGTGGGTGCTGGCGGACGGCGTCGGCATCGCGGCGGCCGTCAACCCCGAGCACCTTCCCCCGGAACACGTCGCCACCGTGATGAAAGGTGCGTGGCGCGGCTTGGTCGGTTCCCCTATTCCGACAAGGAGCGTTGACTGATGAAACTGGTCATTTTGAGTTGCGGATCGGTCGCGAGCGACGTCGCCAGGCGGATCGCCGTCGGCGGCGGCTTCGACGAGATGGTGGTGGCCGACGTGAGGGGCGAGTTGGCCGACTCGGTGGCCGCGAGCATCGGATCACCGAAGGTGACGTCGGCGCGATTCGACGCGACCGACCCCGACTCGCTCGCCGCGGTGGTGCGCGGTGCCGACATCGTGTTCAACGGGGTCGGGCCCTACTACAGGCACGGCATTCCGATCCTGGAAGGCGTGCTCGCGGCGGGTGCGCACTATGTCGACGTCTGCGACGAGTTCGATGTCGCGGAAGAGCTGATAACGAACCCGCGTTACGACGAGGCGGCGAAAAAGGCGGGTCTGACCGTGCTGACCGGCATCGGCGCCTCTCCCGGTCTGACGAACCTGCTGGCTCGCTGGGCCGTCGACTCGCTCGACAGCGCTCACTCCGTGCACGTGGTGCTCGGGCTTCCCCTGGTGGTCGACATGGGGTCCACCATCAACGAGCACATGCTGCACTCGTTCGACGGGGAGATCACCCAGTTCCTGGACGGCCGCTATCAGAAGGTGCCCGGGTGGGGTGATCCTCGGCAGTTCGAGCTGTTCCCGCCGTTCCCCTCCCACCACCGGTTCGGGTTCATGGGCCATCCGGAGTCGATCACGGTTCCGCACTTCGTGGCGGGCCTGCGCGAGGCCACTTCGCGGTTCACCTGGTTCCAGCAGGAGGGGGTCGAGCTCTACCGGACGCTGGCCCGGCTCGGGCTGACCAGTACCGAAGAACTGGAGGGCCTGCCGGTCTCCCCACGCGCGTTCCTGTCCAGATTCATGGCCACCGACCACGGCAGGCATGCGATGTCCGCGGACATGGGGGACGCCGTCAACGGCAACGTCTGGCACGTCGAGGCCGAAGGAGAGCTGGAGGGGGCGCCGGCCAAGGTGGTGTTCGAGGCGCATGTTCTGTTCGACCGGCGGCGGGCGGCCTCCGGCGCCGCGCTGACCGCCATCCCCGCCGCCGCCGGGGTCCGGCAGCTGATGGAGGGCAGGATCACCCGTCGCGGCGTGGTGGCCCCGGAGGGCTGCATCGACCCCGAACCCTTCGTACGCGCGGCGTACGCGGAGATGGGCGTCCCGCTGTACCGGCGCGTCGTGCGGACCGAACAACTCCGCTGATCGACATGCCGCGGCGGCGGAGTGCTTCCGCTGCCGGCTGACCGGAGCGCCTCGACGCACCGGCCGGCCGACCGGGCACATGGCCGTAGTCCAGGTCCCCAAAAAAGACATTCCGGCCGTTCGCCCGGCACAAGGGGCGGACGAGGCGCTTTCACCTGGCGTGACGGCGAGCCGGCGGCCGAGAGAAAGAACCGATCACCAGTCCGCGGCATGCGGTCGCGCGCACATCCGTAGAAGACGACAAGGAACTCTCATGCGGCAGGACAGGTTCGACACCATAGTGGTTGGCGCCGGCCCCATCGGCGCGGCGACCTCGCGGCATCTGGCCGAACAGGGCGCCGACGTCCTGGTCGTGGGGCCGGCCGAGCCCGCCGGGTTCGCCGACCACACGGGCGTGTGGGCGGGTCACTACGATCAGGGGCGACTCGCGCACGTACTCGAATTCCCCTTGGTCGCGGGAATTCTCGGCAATCGGTCCCGACGGCGGTTCGCCGCGCTCCAGGAGCGCACTGGGATCGAGTTCGCGCTCCCGGTGGAGTCGGTCACCGTCATGCCCGGCGGCCCCCTGCGGGACCAGGGCGGCACGTGGTTCGACCTGGACAGGCTGAAGGCCAACGCGGACGATCTCAACGTTGAGGTCCACCGGCTGGACGAGGCCGAGCTGCGCCGGCAGTACCCCGATCTGCGGTTCGAACCGGCTCATGCCGCGTTGGTGCAGAGGGACGCATTGATCGTCAACCCTCGGGCATTGACCCGCGCCGAACTCGCCGCCGCCTGCGCCGCAGGGGCGCGACTGGTCCGAGACGAGATCGTCAGCGTCCGCGACGTCGGCGGCGGGGCCGACGTCACCAGTCGCTCGGGAGCCACCTGGTCGGCCCGCTCCGTGGTCCTCGCCACCGGCGCGGCGAGCAACGTCACCGGTCTGCTGCCCCGCCCGCTGGCGATGGACACCTTCGGCGCCACGGTCGTTCTGGTCGAAGTGGCCGGTCCCACCGCCGTGCGGCTCCCCGCGCTCATGTACATGAAGGTGCGGGGCTCGAAGGCACTCTACGGGGGAATCGTCATGCAGCCGCTGCTTTATCCGGACGGGAAGTGGTACGTCAAATGCGCAGGGTCGAGCGTGCTGGACACGCCGCTGCGATCCGCCGAGGACATCGCTCGCTGGGTGCGGACCGGAGGTCGTCAGGACGACCTCGCCGAAGCCCTCGCGCTGCTCACGGAGCTGGTGCCCGGGAAGGAATTCGGGCCCGCCCGCACCCGTCCCTGCCTGGTCTCGGCCAACCACAGCGGCGCGCCCTACATCGATCACGTCGACGAGAACATCGTGATCGCTGTAGAGGGTGAGCGGGGCGCCATGGCCGCGGACGAGATCGGTCGCCTGGCAGCACGCCTGGTGGCCGACGGCCAGTGGACCGACAGCATCCCAGGACAGATCTTCCGGGCACGCTGGGCGGATTGAGCGGTCCTCCGCGCGGCCCGCTGCTGTCGATGAGCGGCGATGACTTACCGAAGGGCTTCCGCAGCGGTCCGTTCGCCGCGTTCGCGTTCAGAAAACCTGCCAGTCGCACATGCAGCGGCGCGGCGGCGGCAGCATCGTCAACCTCGTGACCTCGGCGATGGTCCGGTGGGATCTCGCGACCTACGCCCACGTGGCGGCGGGCGGGCCTTCTTCGGCTGAGCCGCGCCGTTCCCCAGACTCCACTCACTCCCAGGCGTACACCCACCCGCGGCCAGCACCCACCACTGGGCAGCGCTGTCCCCCCAGAGAGCCCCCCGCCTTCGGGCGGTCGGTGAAAAGGAGAACCCCGGATGAACGGCACGACGATCGCCCGCGTGGCGGCCGGTGCACTGGCACTTTCGATGCTGGCGGCCTGCGCCAGCGAGCGCGGAGGATCGGTTGCGGTCCCCGGTGTCGGCGACGGCGGAGCGGCGACGCCCGCCGCGGCGTCCGGCGACGGTCAGGAGATGTTCGGTACGCTGCCGTCGCCCTGCGGGAAGGGCGACGCCAAGGGCGCCACCGACCAGGGCGTCACGGACACCTCGATCGCGATCGGCTTCGGCGACGACCGGGGTTTCCCCAGGGCACCCGGCCTGTCCAAGGAGATGGGCGACGCGGTCAGCACCATGATCAAGTGGTGTAACGCGCAGGGTGGCATCAACGGCCGCCAGATCGTCGGGCACCAGTACGACGCGGCGTACATGCAGTCGGTCACCGTCATGCAGAAGGCGTGCAAGCAGGACTTCATGCTCGTCGGCCAGGGCTTCGCCATGGACGAGGCGGCCGAGCAGTACCGCGTCGGGTGCACCCTGCCGACGGTCGCGGGCTACACCGTCGGCTCGAACGCCTCGATGGGCCCGATGAAGTTCGAGGCGGTCCCCTACCCCGTGGACTACTTCAACGCGGCCGTCCAGAAGCTGGCCGCCGAGAAGTTCCCCGAGTTCAGGGAGAAGGTGGACCTGGTCACCTCCACGTCGCCCGCCGTCATGGCCGGAAGCAACAAGATCAAGGATGCCCTGAAGATCCTCGGCGTGAAGACGATGGACTGCGGGGTCCAGCTCAACAACGACGGCGACCCCAGCTACGTTCCGTTCGCGGAGAAGTTCAAGGCGTGCGGGGTCAAGGCGCTGTGGACCTCGAAGTCGCCCGACCCCGCCGGCTTCAGCCTGCTTGAGGCGCTGGACCGGGTCGGCGCCCACCCGACGCTGGTCTTCGAGTCGACCTGGTACAGCCCGGCCGTCGCGAAGTGGAACACGGGCGGCCAGGGCGACAACCTTCACGTGGGCCTGTTCTTCCAGCCGTTCGAGAACGCCGACAAGGTGCCGGCGGTCAAGAAGTACCTCGACCTGGTCAACGCTGGAGGTGGCAAGGTCGCGATGCTCGGCATGCAGGCGACCTCGGCGTTCCTGCTGTGGGCGACGGCGGCCAAGGAGTGCGGCTCCGACCTCACCCGCCAGTGCATGGTCAACAAGCTGTCGCAGGTGCACGAGTGGACAGGTGGCGGGCTGCACGCCCCGACCGACCCGGGCGCCAACATGCCGACCGACTGCACGCTGATGATGAAGCTCACCGGATCGACTTTCGAGCAGGTCGTCCCGGCGAACGTCGGCGAGTTCGCGTGCGACGCGTCCAACGTGCTCACGACCGACCCGTCGACGTGGGGCACCACGCTCAACGAGGACCGGATCGCCACCACCTTCCTCAGCCCCAGCGTGATCAAGCCGCAGTCCTGATCGCCATCATCTGGTCGCCGCTGTCATCACCACGTTCCTGACGTTCACGATCCTGGGCTCGTCCCGGGGGCGGTGTCGCCATCGCCGCCTCCGGGACGGTCCTGACCGACGTCTCAGCCGCCGACCGGGTCCGGGGCGGCGCCCGCGTCGGCGGAAGTGGTTCCGGCGACGTACTGGACGCTCCGCATCGCCAGCGCGGCGAAGGCGATGACGCACACCACGGCGACCCAGATCGCCGGGCCGAGCGAGGAACCGGTCGAGGCGAAGATCAGTCCACCGACGAGCGGGGCGATGCCGCTGCCGAGCACAGTTCCGATGTTCTGGCCGAAGTTCGCACCGGTGTAGCGGACGTGGCGCGGGAACAGTTCGGCGATGAACGTGAAGGCGGGCGCCTGGACGAGCGCCGCCAGGACCCCGTAGAGGAAGATCGCGGCGACCAGTCCTGCGACGCTGGTCACGGTTCCGATCAGGTACAGGGCCGGGACACTGAGGACGAGGTATCCGCACAGCACGGCCGCGAACATCTTCCGCTGGCCGATCCGGTCGGTCAGCCAGCCGGCGAGTGGAGCGAAGCCTATGGTGAGGAACGAACTCAGCGCCATGGCGACGAAGACCGTGCTGCCGGGCAGCGCTCGGTTGCCGGCGAGGTAGGTCGCGAACCACGCGGACAGACCGGGCGCACCGTTGGCGGCGATCGCCACACCGCCCGCGATGAGTATGTTGCGCCGGTGGGCCGTCAGCACCTCACGAAGCGGGCTGCGGGTGATTTCGCGGTGCGCGACCATCTCGGTGAACTCGGGGGAGTCCTCCAACCTCTTCCGGACCAGCAGGGCGACGACGGTCAGCGGAGCGGAGATCAGGAAGGCGATACGCCAGCCGTAGACGGCCATGTCCTCCTGGCTCAGGATGCCGCTGAGCAGGGCGACGACCACACCACCGACGCCTCCGCCGGCCATGGCGCCCATCGGTGTCAGCGACGCCATGAGGACCCGCCGCGAGCGCGGGACCGACTCGAGCACGTAGGTGATCGATCCGAGCATCTCGCTTCCGGCGGAGATGCCCTGACCGAGCCGGAGCAGGACGAGCAGGACCGAGGCCGCGATGCCGATGCCGGCGTAGGTCGGCAGGATCCCGATCAGAGTGCTGCACACACCCATGAGGATCACGCTGAAGATCAGCGCACTGCGCCGGCCGTTCCGGTCACCGAGCCGTCCGAACAGGATCCCCCCGATCGGCCTGGCGAAGAAGCCGGCGCCGAACACGGCGAGCCCGGTCAGAAACGAGGTCGACGGATCGGCCGCGGGAAAGAACAGCGGCGAGAGGTAGACCGTCAGCGTCGCGTAGAGATTGAAGTCGAAGTACTCGATGAACGTGCCGACGAACCCCGCGAGCGCCGCCCGTCGGGCGGTGGGGGACAGGGGTTCACGGGCGGTGGCGGTGGATGGGTGTCGCTGCATGGTGACTCCCGAGTGGGGGGTGGGCGAAGTGCGCGGGCCGGGTCGGGGGTGGATCGGTCTCGTCGCCTGGACCGGGGTCGCTCGCCGGGGAAGATAGTGGCGCGCGCCACATATCGATAGAATTAAACGTACTAAACTGATCTCTCGCCTTCAAGGCCTCGCGGGCGTCTCTCCTCGACCCATGGATCGGGTCTGGTCCGTGCTCAGTGCGGCCTGCCTCGAAAGCTTCCCAGTGGGGTGCCTGGGTATTGCGCCCACTCGGCGTTCACGCAATGATGATGCATCGATAGGTTTCGAAGAATAGAAGTCTGAATGAGGACGGTTCGGAGCGGCCGATGAGACTCGCACTGCACATCAACGACTACTCGGGCCTGGGCGCGCCGCGCGAGATGGCTTCGGCGTTGGCCCGGATCGCGAGGACGGCCGAGGACGTCGGCTTCGCCCGCCTTAGCCTGACCGATCACCTGTGGCAGATCAGCATGCTCGGCGAGGAGTACGAGCCGATGCTGGAGTCGTACACGACCCTGGGCTACCTGGCCGGGCAGACGCGGACGATCGAGTTGCAGACCCTCGTCACTGCGGCGCCCTATCGTCCCCCGGGGCTGCTCGCCAAGATCGTGACGACGTTGGACGTGCTTTCCGGGGGTCGCGCCTGGCTCGGGATCGGCACCGGCTGGAACGAGGAGGAGGCGACCGGTCTCGGGCTGCCGTTCGGGTCGTCCGGCGAGCGTTTCGCGCACCTGGAGGAGGCCATCCAGATCTGCCGGCAGATGTGGAGCGAGAGTCGCGAGTCCTTCGTGGGGGAGCACTACAAGCTGGCCAGCACGCTCAACTCGCCGGAGCCGGTGGCCCGGCCGCGGATCCTCATCGGCGGCGGCGGCGAGCGGGTGACGCTGCGGCTGGCCGCCCGCTACGCCGACGCGTTCAACGTGTACGGCGGCCCGGACGCCGGTCAGAAGGTGGAGCGGCTGCGCGAGCACTGCGAGAAGCTCGGCCGCGATGTGAACGAAATCGAGAAGACCGCCGTGCTCCCGCTCCCGGCGGACGGCGCCGACAGCGTGGAGCACCTCCTGGAGGAGCTGCGGCGGCTGCACGAACTGGGCTTCACCACGGTCTACAGCGCTGTTCCCGACGTCGGCACGATCACGCCGCTGGAGGCGCTCGGCGCGAAGGTGATCCCCGAGATCTCCGAGTGGTGACCGGCCGGACCGGCCGACCATGACCTGATCCGCAGGATATTCGGAACCAGATTCAGACAGGAGACGGGATGAACGTCGAAGACATGATCTTGGTCAGCATCGACGACCACGTGGTCGAACCTCGCGAGATGTTCGATAACCACGTCCCGGAGAAGTACAAGGACCAGGCGCCGAAGTCCATCATGGACGAGAACGGCTACGAGAAGTGGTGGTTCCAGGGCATCCCCAGCGTCTCGAGCAGCCTCAACGCCGTCGTGGGCTGGCCGAACGAGGAGTGGGGGATGAACCCCTCCACCTTCTCTGAGATGCGGCCGGGCGCCTATGACATCCACCAGCGGGTGCGGGACATGAACCGCAACGGGATCCTCGCCTCGATGTGCTTCCCGTCGTTCGCCGGCTTCAGCGCGCGCTTCTTCCAGGAGGCCCAGGACAAGGACCTGGCGCTGATCATGCTGAAGGCGTACAACGACTGGCACATCGACGAGTGGGCGGCGACGTACCCCGGCCGTTTCATCCCCATCGCGCTCGGCCCGGTCTGGAACCCGGAGGAACTCGCCAAGGAGGTCTACCGCGTCGCCGCCAAGGGCGTCCGCGCCATGACGATGCCCGAGCTGCCTCACCTGCAGGGGCTGCCCAGCTACCACGACCTCGAATACTGGGACCCGTTCTTCCGTGCCGTCTCCGAGACCCAGGTCGTCATGTGCCTGCACATCGGGCAGGGGTTCGGGGCCATCAAGGGCGCGCCCGACGCCCCGATCGACAACCTGATCATCCTCGCGACCCAGGTGTCCACGTTCGCGGCCCAGGACCTGCTCTGGGGCGGCGCGATGCGCAAGTACCCCGACCTGAAGATCGCCTGGTCGGAGGCGGGCATCGGGTGGATCCCGTTCTACCTGGACCGCTGCGACCGGCACTACACCAACCAGCGCTGGCTCGGCCACGACTTCGGCGGCAAGCTGCCGAGTGAGATCTTCCGGGAGCACTCGCTGGCCTGCTATGTCACCGACCCCACGGCCCTCAAGGTCCGGCACGACATCGGCATGGAAATCATCGCGTGGGAGTGCGACTACCCGCACTCGGACTCGATCTGGCCGGAGGCCCCCGAGTTCGTGCTCAACGAGATGAACGGCGCGGGTGTGCCCGACCACGAGATCAACATGATCACGTGGGAGAACACCTGCCGCTTCTTCGGGTGGGACGCCTTCAAGCACATCCCGAAGGAGCAGGCGACGGTCGGCGCCCTGCGCGCGCTGTCACCGGACGTCGACGCGACCATCCGGTCGAAGCACGAGTGGCGCCGGCTGTACGAGCTGGCCCACTCCTCCTGATCGGCCCCGCCACGCGAATCGGCGCCCAGCCTTCGGGCCGGGCGCCGATTCGCGTTCAGAAGGAGCGTTCAGAACGAGAAGGAGTAGCCGCCGTTGATCGGATAGGTCTGCCCGGTCACCCAACCGGCCTCCGGTCCGGAGAGGAAGGACACCAGCGCGGCCACCTCGCCCGGTCGGCCGATGCGCCGGATGACGTACCGGCTGATCGACTGGGCCAGCCCGGGGTCCTTGAGGTATTCGTCGGACGGCTCCTCCGGTCCGACGGTCCCGAGCGACACGGAGTTGACGGTGACACCGTGGCGGCCGACCTCCCTGGCCACCGCCCGGCTGAACCCGGCCGCTCCCGCCTTGGCCGCCGAATAGGCCGCCATCGTCGGTTCACCCACCCGGCCGGCGTCGGAGATGATGGTCACGACGCGCCCCCAGGACTTGTCGATCATGGCGGGCAGGAACGCCCGGACCGTGTGCATCACCCCGTACAGGTTGACGCGGAGGTAGCTCTCCCAGTCGGCCGGAGCCGTCTCGACGAAGGGCGCGAAATCCCCTCGCGTCAGCGACGTCACCCGGCCGGCGTTGCCGGCGTTGTTGACCAGGATGTCGACCGGGCCGGCCGCCTCGGCCGCCTGCCGCACCGCGGACCAGTCCGTGACGTCGAAGACCGAGGGTACGGCGCGGCCGCCGGCTGCCGCGATCTCGGCGACGACGGCGCCGGCCCGGTCGTCGACGAGGTCGTTGACGACCACCTCGGCCCCCCTGCGCGCCAGCTCGTGTGCGATGGCACGTCCGACGCCCTGACCGGCGCCGGTCACCAACGCGCGCCGGCCGGCATGCGTGTGCTCGTCCGTCATCGGGGGCTCCTTCACGTCCCTGGGAGGTAGCGGTCGATCCCGCATTCCCATAATACGAAACTTCTATATATGTCTATCTATCATGTATCCTGCTGCATGAACAGTTGCTGCGGGAACCCGAAGGTGGCAGGCACATGAGCGGACTTGGTCTCATCCGGCCAGATATGTTGGAGATCGTCGGCCGGCCATACGCGCGTCAGATCTCCTATCCGATCAGCGCGTCCGACATCCGCAAGTGGTCGCTGGCGGTGTACTTCCCGGAGGCGCCGCCTGCGCCGTACACCGACCCATGCGCCCCCGGCGAAGGCCGCCTCGTCGCTCCGCTCGACTTCAATCCGTTCGCCTGGGGAGCCGCTGAGAAGGTGCCGACGGGATGCGAGATCGCTCCCGACCCCGTCTACCGGAGCTCGGGTGCCATGGAGCACCACCTCGGCATCGCACCGCCGGATCTCCGCCGGGCGCTCAACGGCGGGGTGTCGGCCACGTACACCGGCGCGCCCATGCGGCCCGGCGACGTCATCACCGCGGAATCCGCCATCGCCGGCTACTCCGTACGGGAAGGACGGCTGGGCGCCATGTTGCTGACCGACGTCGCCACGACCTGGACCAACCAGAACGGCGAGGAGATCAAGACCTACCGCATGACGCTCATCCGTTACTGACCCCGACGACCGACCAGGAGGAACCCGATGACCGATCTCGCCGCAGACCTGCCCGGCACGCGGACGCCGGAGTTCGATGTGGGCGGCGCCGTCCCGCCGTTCGTACGGCCCGCCGGGCTGGAGGCGTGGAACCGCTACGCCGCCGTGAACGACGAGTTCGTCCCCATCCACATGGACGACGAGGCCGGGAAGGCCGCGGGCTACCCCGGCGCCTTCGGCATGGGCAACCTGCTTTGGGCGTGGCTGCACTGCGCGATCGAAAGCTGGCTCGGCGACCGGGGCCGCGTCGAGCATCTGGAGTGCCGCTTCCGCGCTCCGGCGCTCAAGGGCGACGAGGTCACCTGCGGTGGCGTCATCACCGGCCGGAAGGCCCGGGAGGACGGCACGACGGTGCTGGAGCTGGACCTCTGGGCGGACAGGCAGTCGGGGGACCGCCTCGTCACGGCGAAGGCCCAGGTCGTCCTCCAGGGATGAGCCGCCTGGACGTCCTCCGGAGACGCTGATCCGGTCCGGCTCGCGCCCATTGATAGCAGCCGGACGCCAAGCCGGCAGGGCGTGCTCCCGAGAGACGCGCCTTTCGCGATGCGGCTGCCTGCCGCGGGTTCGGCAGACCGGATACGTCGGATTCCCACCCGGTGACAGCCCGATGGGCGGGCTCTTTCCCCGTCAGGAAGAGCCCGCCCACCGGACGTTCGGACGGCGTGTCAGTCGTCGGCGAAGGGGTCGCCCTCGATGTTCTCGGTGCTGAAGAAGATGGGCGCCCCGAACGTGTCCTCGACGTCGGTGACGATCAGTTGCTCGCTGATCCGCGTCGTCCGGACGTTGTTCTTGTTCAGCCAGATCTCGGCCGAGTCGAGGTCGGCGACCTTGAAGCGGAGGCTGTAGATCATGTTGCCCCACTTCTCGACGTGCCGGCCGAGGTCGGAATCGGCGTTCACCGGCTCGGCGAGCTGGAGGAGGCAATCGCCGAGCTGCAGGATCGCGGATTTCGCCCGCAGGTCGCCGTCCGTACCGATCGTGATCGGCACCGCCTGCATGGTGTCGACGTAGATCTTGACGGCCGCTTCCAGGTCGCGGACGCCCAGGGTCACGTGGGAGAAGCGCTTGATGGTGAGCGGGTGGGACCGCCACAGGCGCACCAGCGACGACCACGTCTCCTGGTCACGCGGATCGTCCGGCATGTCCAGCTTGCACAGCTCCACCATCAGGCCGGCGGTGTCGCGCGGACTCGGGAAGAAGTACGGCGTGTCCGGGTCGAGCTTGTCGATCTTTCCGCCGCCGGGCTTGCCGATGTAGACCCCGCGCTCGAGCAGCCGGTCGGCCAGCCCGACGAGGTCGTCCACCTTGTACCCCACCGAGTGCAGGTGGCGTCCGTACTTCGTGTAGAACTTGCCGACGGGAAGCTGGGGATTGGCCGGCATCTTCGGTGCCATGACCTCCACGCACAGGTCGCCGACCATCAGCAGGGCCGCGTAGCGGTCTTCCCAGGGGAGGTAGTTCGGCTCGTCGCCGCCCATGTACACGACGCCGCCCAGGACGTCCTCGTAGAACCGGCGCAGTTCCTCCACGTCATCGCACATGTGGACGACGTGGATCATCTGCCCGATGCCGTGATCTCCAGTTACCTTTACCTGCTTCTTCACCAGACTCTCCTCACAGAGCGCCGGAATCGCGGATGTACCACTGGATGACCGGGGGATCGGTCACCAGGTCCATGGAGGAGGACGGCTCCAGCTCACCGGCCTTGGCCGCCTCCGCGAGGCTCGCCGACGCGTCGGCCACGTCGACCTCCCCGAGGTCGTAGAAGGTGAGGAACCGGGGCTGCCGCTCCGGATCGGCCGGATCCACGAGGCGGTACCGGACCACCTCCTCGATCGAGGGGATCGCCGCCCGCACCTGGGGAATGTGGACGTTCTCGTACCACTCCACGAACTCGGCGGTGCGGTGGGGCACCGGGCTGGCCCAGGCCAGTAGTGCAGCTCTGCTCACTTTCGCTCTCCTTTGAGGGAATCACTGATTCGCGACCGCGGCGGCCGTCGCCAGATGTGGACGGCTGTCCTTCGTCCCCGCCCGCGCCTGGGCCAGCGCCTCCGTCACCGCGGCCCGGACCGATGCCACGTCCTCCGGGAGCACGCGGTCCACGACGCGGAGGCGCAGCAGCTCATCGGGGGTCAGCCGGAGGGACCGCGTGAGCTCGGGAACCCGGGCCGGGTCGCGGTAGAGGATCGCGGCCCCCGCCTCGGGGCCGATCACGGAGAACACCGCGCCGTCCAGGACGAACAGCTGGTCGGTGTGCGCCAGCGCCACGGCGCCGCCGCTGCCGCCTTCTCCGACGATCACGCTGACGCTGGGCGACGCCAGTTCGGCAAGGGCGAGCAGGGTCCGCGCGATCTCACCCGCGAGGCCCCCCGCCTCCGACTCCGGGCTCGGCTCGGCCCCGGGCGTGTCGACGAGGGTGAGCACCGGAAGCCCCAGCCGGTCGGCGAGCCGGACGGCCCGCTGCGCCAGGCGATAGGCGCCGGGACCCGGCGCCCCCGGCCGGAACGCCCCGGCGAACCGGTCCATCGCGACGACGACGACCCGGCGGCCGTCGACGGCCGCCAGTCCGGCCCGCACGGCCGGGTCGGAGCCGCCGATCTCCACCCACTCATCGGTAAGCCACGCCGCCCACTCCAGGCCGGAAGGCCGCCCGCTTCCGCGGGCCCGCAGCAGGTGCTCGTACGGATCCTCCGGCCGGGCGGTGGCGTCGGGCCCGTGTGGGCGCCCCGGAGGCGGCACGAGGGGACCGGCAGTGATCACGCCCACGGCCGCGGCCAGCCAGTCCCAGCAACGCGAGGGGTCGACGATCGCGTCGATCAACCCGTGCCGGAGCGCCGACTCCGCGGTGTGCGAGGTCGGCGGCGGGTAGGCGCCGGTGACCTCGGCGACGACTCTGGGGCCGCCGAAGCCGATGGTCGCCTCCGGCTCGGCGGCGCGCAGGTCGGCCACGGAGACGAAGGAGGCGAAGACTCCGCCGGTCGCCGGCGACCGCAGGTACGCGGCCGACCGCAACCCCGCGGCCGCATGCCGCGCCGCGGCCGACACCGTGCGGGGCATCTGCAGGAGGGAGAGCATTCCCTCCTGCAGCCGTGCGCCTCCGGTCGAGATCGTCTCCACCACGGGCACACCCATCTGGGTGGCGCGGTCGAAGGCGCGGACGATGCGTTCGCCGGCGACGGCGCCCATCGTCCCGCCCACACGGCGGAAGTCGCAGTCGATCCATACGGCGGGTCGCCCGCCGAACTCGACGAGTGCCGTCCGGACCGACTCCTCGGACGATGCCGGGGTGGTGTATCCGGGGAAGTCCAGCGGGTCGGTCGAGCGGAGCGCGTCGTCCCACGCCGCGACGACACTGGCGACGGCTTGGGCCGGAGCGAGCGGCTCAGTCGTCATAGGTGTAGAAGCCCCGTCCGGTCTTCCGCCCCAGCCAGCCCAGCCGGACGTACTGCTTGAGCAGCGGCGGCGGGAAGTACCTCGGGTCCTTGTACTCCTCGTACATGGACGCGGCCATGTCGTGGACGATGTCCAGGCCGATCAGGTCGCTGAGCCGGAACGGCCCCATCTTGTGGTTGAACCCCGACGTGATCACGGAGTCGATCGACTCCTTGTCGGCCACGCCGCGTTCGAAGGCGCGGATCGCGTCGAGCAGGTACGGCACGATGAGGAGATTGCCGACGAACCCGGGCACGTCGTTGACGACGACGGGCGATTTGCCGAGCCTTGTCGTCAGCTCCGTCACCGCGTCGACGCATCCCTGCTCGGTGACAGGAGTCCTGATCACCTCGACCAGGCGCATCGCCGGCACCGGGTTGAAGAAGTGCAACCCGATGACCTGCTCGCGCCGCGACGTCGCCGCGGCGAGGATGACCAGCGGGATGGTTGAGGTGTTCGACGCGATGAGCGTCTCCGGGCCGACCAGCCGGTCGATCTCCCCGAGCAGCCGCTTCTTGAGCTCGACGTCCTCGTACACGGCCTCCACGACGAGGTCCGCCTGTTTGATCTCCGTCAGGTCGGTCGTCAGCGTGTAGGAGTTCCGCGCCTGCTCGGCCTGCTCCGGGCTGATCTTTCCCCGGCTGAGGCCGGCCTCGAGACCGGCGTCGACGCGCCGGTGGGCGGCGTCGATCCCGGACTCGCTCGCCTCGACACCGATGGCCTCGAGGCAGTTCTGCGCGGCGAGTTGGACGATTCCGGCGCCCATGGTCCCGCAGCCGACGACGGCGATCTTCTTGATGGTCATGTTGAGACTCCTCTGGAGGGGCGGCAGAAGAAGAGCGATGCGGCGAACGGCGGCCGGGATCTCCCCCTAGGAGACCTCGATGAGAACGGCTCCGCCCTGCCCGCCGCCGGCGCACATGGTGGCCAGGCCGATCCCGCCGCCGCGGCGGCGCAACTCATGGGCGAGCGTCGTCACCATGCGAGCTCCGGACGCGGCGACCGGATGGCCGAGGCTGCACCCGCTGCCGTAGATGTTGACCCTCTCCTCGTCGAGATTCAGCACCTGGCAGGCGGCCACCGGAACCGAGGCGAACGCCTCGTTGATCTCCCAGAGGTCGACGTCGGCCGTCGTCAGCCCGGCCCGCTCCAGGACCTTGACCGCGGCGTCGATCGCGCCGATGCCGGTGTACTTCGGTTCGACGCCGGCCGCGGCCCAGGCGCGTACGGTGGCGAGCGCCTCGATGCCTTCCGCGCGAGCCAGATCGTCCGCGACCACGGCGAGCGCGGCCGCGGCGTCGTTGGAGCCGCTGGCGTTGCCCGCGGTGATCGAGAACCCCTCGATCTCCGGGTGGAGCGGCGGCAGCGACGTCAGCTTCTCCATTGAGGTCGTGGGCCGCGGGTGCTCGTCCACGGCGAACTCGATCACGGAACCGTCCCGCCGGGTCACCTCGATCGGCGCGATCTCGTCGGCGAACACGCCCGCCTCGGTCGCGGCGACCGCGCGCCGGTGTGAGCGCAGCGCCCACGCGTCCATCTGCTCGCGCGTGATCCCGTACTTCTGGGCGACGTTCCAGCCGACGCTCAGGGTCACGTCGTCGGTGGCGTCTTCTGTGTAGGGGAACGTGGGGGCGTTTCGCCGCTCGGTGTCGTCGCTCAGCGGGATCCGCCAGGTGAGGGACGGAGTGGTGGAGGACGATTGCGCGCCGCCGGCCACGATGGCGCGGTCCATGCCCGCCCGGATGCTCGCCGCGGCCATTCCGACGGTGGCGAGGCTGCTGGCGCAGTGCCGGTTCACCGCCACGCCGGGCACCTGGGTCATGCCCACGGCGACCGCGGCGTGCCGGGCCAGATCACCGCCGCCGTACATCACCTCCCCGAAGATCACATCGTCGAACCGTTCGGGCGCCAGGCCGGAACGGCGAACGGCCTCCCGGAGGATGTGAGCGGCCAGAACTTCGGCGGGGGTTTCGGTGAGGGTGCCCTTGCGGGCCGTCCCGATGGGGGTTCGGACCGCGCTGACGATGACGGCTTCGGGCACAGGACCACCTCACTGTCTCAAGGAACGGGGTCGCCGGGCACGGAGCCAGTTGGGCGACTGTCAGACGATATCGGATACTTCTAAATTCGTAAATGAATCGAACTGGACCTGATCCGGCCTGCTCCGGGCGGAGGCGTGCGGACCAGCCGCTCTGCCGTACCGTGAGCAGCAAGCCCTACTCGGGGGGCGCCTCTTCGACCTCTTGGGAGAGACGACGTGTCCAGGCAACCGGTGGACAAGAGCCCGGCCACATCTCGGGGCTCGCGTCCGGCGACCAGCGGTGACGTCGCCCGGCTCGCCGGAGTCTCCCGGGCCACGGTGAGCCACGTCCTCAACGATCAGGTCGAGCGGTTCAGCGCCGAGACGGTCGAGCGGGTGCGCCGCGCCGCGGCCGAGCTCGGTTACGTCCGCTCGGCGGCCGGCCGTGCACTGGTCATGGGACGCAGTGACTTCATCGTCCTGGTCATGCCCTACGCGACCGTGACCAGGCTTCAGGACGTCGTCGAGGTCATCTCGGCCGACGTCGAGGAACTCGGCTTCACCGTGGTCGTGCACTTCAGCGGCGCACAGGGGAAGAACGAGAAGTCCAAGCGGTTGCGGCACATGATCGAGACGTTGCGTCCCGCCGGGCTCATCGACTTGGGCGGCCTGACGGCGCAGGACCTCACGTTCGTGGAACGGGTCGGCTGCCCCCTCTTCCCCGGGGAGGGGACTCCCCAGGTCAACGATTGGATCGGGGCCCTGCAGGCTCGCCACCTGCATGACCGCGGCTATAGGGAGCTCGCCTACGCGTTCCTCATCGACATGCGTGAGGACCCGTACGGACAGGAGCGCGCGGACGCCGTCGCCGAGTTCTGCGCGGCTGAGGGGCTGGCCCCGCCCTCCTACATCCATGTGCCCGTCGACCGCGAAGGCGCGCAGCTGGCCCTCGAGCAACTGCTCGCGCTGCGCGGCCGTCCGGTGGGGGTCGCCTGCTACAACGACGAGGTGGCCCTCGCCCTGGTGTTCGCCGCGAAGAGGCTCGGACTGAGGGTGCCGGACGACGTCGCGGTGGTCGGCGTCGAGCGCATGGCGGTCGGGCAGTTGGTCTCGCCCCGGGTGACGACCGTTTCTCCCGACGTATCAGCGGTCCTGGGACACATACGGGAATCGCTGGCGCATGCCTACGGCGGTTCGGCGCCTGCCGGCAGGCGCCCGACCACGCACGAGGCGTTCACGATCCTCCTTGGCGAGACGACATAGCCCGATCGGGGTGGCAGGCACGCGGAGCGTGCGGGCGTTAACGGGGGCGTAACACCGTTGACACGTGTCACCTGCCTTCGTAGTGTGGGCCGCGCCGACGAGGACCTTCAGGGGAATGCTCGCCTGGGGGATGTGCTGGCGAGGAGGCTGGCCGATGTCGCTGGACGAACACGTCGATGTGGTGGTCGTCGGATTCGGTGTCTCCGGGGCCGCGGCGGCCCTGGCGGCGGCTGAGGCCGATGCGCGCGTGCTGGTCCTGGATCAGCGCGTCCCGGTGGAGGGCAGGCGTGTCGCGTCCGGTGCCGACCGGTCCCGCGACGAGCTGAGAGCCGGCTTGCGGGCGGCCGCGCGCGCCGCCGGGGTGGAAGTACGAGCACAGTCCCGCGTGCACGAACTCGTGATGGACGCCGGGCTGGTGTGCGGTGTCGGATACGCGACGCTCCCCGCCGGGGGAGCGGCTGCCGCGAGACACCGTTGGCTGCAGAGGATGGGTGATCGGGTGCCGGCGTTCGCCGCGCCCGTCCTCGCCCGAGCCGCCGAGACGGTGTGGCGGGCGGGCTTCCGGGTCGGCGAAATCAGCTGTTCCTCGGTCGTTCTCGCGCTGCACCCGCGCCATTGGGAGTTCGTCGGGCCCGCCATGTGGGCCGCGGCACGAGTGGGGTCCGGCGCCGGGGTTTCGACGGAGGCCGCCCGGCGCCGTCGGGCGGACACGGTCCCCTCGACGGCCGTCTGCGTGTGGTCGACACCTGAACTGACCGTCCGCACCTGGTGCGCACTGCGCGAACCGGCCTCTTCGGCGGCCGTACGGCAGGCGGAACTACACGTTGACGAGATGACCGGGGCTGTCCTCGTCAGCGAAGGCCGGCCCGTGCCGGGTCTCTACTCGGCGATCCGGACGCGCCACACCGGTCCCACCGATCAGCGGACCTGCGCCGAAGTGATCGTCGGCAGGCGTGCCGGGCTCGGTGCCGTCGGCACGCGGGCGCGGCACTCCTGGACCGGGCTCCGTTTCGCCGTGTGACGGGGTAGGCCGGCTGGGCCTACCAGGTCAGGAGAGGGGCGTCGGTGTCACTCGATGTCTCGGCGAGCGAGGGCCGCCGCGGCTGCCGGGCTTCGTCCTCGGCGGTGCTCCCGACCTCAGGGCGGTCCCCGGGCGCCAGAGTCCACAGTTCGTCGATCACTTCACGCACGACATCTCGGCGCAGCGTGTAGAAGTAGTTGCGGCCCCGCTTGCGCACCTCGATCACCCCGGCCTGCGTGAGGATCTTGGTGTGGTAGGAGATGGTGGGCTTGGAAACAGGCAGCATGTCCTCCAGGATGCTGCAGGCGAACTCCTCCTCCTGAGCCACCTGCTGGACGATGCTCCACCGGATCGGGTCGCACAACGCCTTGAAGACTTCTGTCACGGCGACGGGCTCGCGGGACATGGTCCTACTCCTCTCCTGCCATCCAGCACGCTTTCAGTATTCGCCAAACATGAATCTAGCCCAAACGTACCCGCATGGGCTGATCCGTGCCCACGTGAGACGGCACACAGGCGTCGGCGCCGCGCTTTTCGGCGTCCGGGCCGCCTGCCCGGACGGCGGCACCGTGAAGACAAAACTTCGATACATTGACAACTGTTCTCCGATGCTGTTCAGTGAGATGCGTCCCGAGTGCCGGCCGGACCCGGCCGTGACTTCGTGACTACGCGACTTCGCACGCCTTGAGGCCCGGCGTCACCCGGCCGGCGTTTCCCCTGACATGTGAGAGGAAGTCTCGATGGAGCTGGAACTCTCGTCGGACCAAAAGATCTTCCAGGCATCGGCCAGAAGGCTCCTCGAGAAGGAGTATCCCCTGGACCGCATCCGCGGGATGGCGGACGGCGAGCTTCGTTGGAGCCGGGACTGGTGGCAGAAGGGCGCCGAACTGGGCTGGACCGCGACCATCGTGCCGGAGGAGCTCGGCGGTGGAAGCGTCTCGGGCGAGGGTGTGCGCGATCTGAGCCTTCTCGCCGAGGAACTGGGCGCGGGTGTGGCCCCGGGGCCCCTGCTGCCGGTCAACGTCGTCCTCGCGGGCCTGGTCGAGGCGCAGGGCGGCGGCCCCGACCACAGCGCCGAGATCGAGTCGCTCGTCGCGGGGGAGAGCATCGCGAGCTGGGCGGTCTATGAGCCCGGCGTCGTGTGGTCGCCGCTGGAGCCCCGTCTCACGGCGACTCCGGCGGACGGCGGTTTCGTCCTCCGCGGGGCCAAGGACCGCGTCGAGGACGCCGAGCAGGCGGATCTCCTCCTGGTCACGGCCATGACCCCCGACGGGGTCGCGCAGTTCCTGGTTCCCACCTCGGCCGAGGGCGTCTCGGTCTCCCCGCAGTGGTCCCTGGACCTGTCCCGGTCGTTCGGCGAGGTCCGCTTCGACGACGTCCGGGTCGGGGCCGACGCGCTGGTGGGCGCGCCGGGAGCGGTCGAGGTCATCGAGCGGCAGCTCCAGATCGCCGTCGTCATCCAGTGCTCGGAGCTCTGTGCCGCTCTGGACCGGGCGTTCGCCCTCACGGTGCAGTGGGCCTTCGACCGATACTCCTTCGGCCGGCCGCTGGCGTCCTACCAGGCGCTCAAGCACCGGTTCGCCGACATGCGCACCTGGCTGGAGGCCTGTCACGCCACGACCCAGGCGGCCGCGGAAGCCGTACAGAACAGATCGGCGGACGCCGCCGAACTCGTCAGCGTGGCCAAGTCGTACGTGGGGGAGCGGTCCCTCCCGATGCTCCAGGACTGCGTGCAACTGCACGGCGGCATCGGCGTGACCTGGGAGCACGACCTTCACCTGTACCTGCGACGCGTCACCCTCGACCAGGCCCTGTATGGGACGCCGGAGGACCACTTCCTCCGCCTCGCCGACCTCGCCTCCCTCTGAGATCCCGAAGGACTGATCCGCGATGACAGCGATTGAGAGCGTCGAGTCTTTCCGCAGCCGGGCCCGGGCGTGGCTTGCCGGCAACATGCCGCGCCTGGCGGACGCCGCGCCGCCGTCCACGGAGGGGGATGAGGACGAACAGCGGTGGCGGCGCGCCCGCGAGCTGCAGAAGAAGCTGTACGCCGGCGGCTTCGCGGGCATCTGCTTCCCGGAGGAGTACGGCGGGCTCGGCTTGACCCCGGCTCATCAGCAGGTCTTCAACGAGGAGAGCGACGGCTACGAGCTGCCGGTGGTGCTGAACATTCCCTCGTTCAGCATCTGCGCGGCGACGCTGCTCGACATGGGCTCGGAGGAGCAGAAGCGCGAGCGGATCGGAGCGGCGATCCGGGGGGAGGAGGTGATGTGCCAGCTCCTGTCGGAGCCCAGCGGCGGATCGGACCTGGCCGGTGTGATCACCCGGGCGGAGCGTGACGGGGACAACTGGATCCTCAACGGCGCGAAATGCTGGAGCTCCTCCGCCTACGCCGCCGACTGGGGGCTGTGCCTGGCCCGGACCAACTGGGACGTGCCCAAGCACCAGGGACTGACGATGTTCCTCGTTCCAACGAAGGCTCCGGGCGTCAAGATGAACCGCGTCCGCATGTCGGACGGCTCCGCGGAGTTCTGCGAGGAGTTCTTCGACGACGTGGTGCTTCCCGCGTCGGCGGTGGTGGGCGAGGTCGACGACGGATGGTCCGTCGCCTCCCGGCAGCTTTTCCACGAGCGTAACTCCATGGGCGGCGGCTCTCCCTACATCAGCGGAGGGAGGTACGCGCCGGCCACCCGCCAGATGACCCCGCTCGACATCGCGCGAGCCACGGACCGCGCGGGCGATCCGCGGGTCCGCGAGATGATCGGCAGGTTCCTGGCGATGGAGAAGGTGTCCGAGCAGACGGTCGGCCGGGTCTCGCGCGCGATGGCCACGGGCGCCCTTCCGCCGACGGCCGCGTCCATTCTGCGGCTGCTGCACGCAGAGTCCAACGAGATGGCCGCCGACATCGCCGTCAAGATCGCCGGATCGGGCGCGGCGACCGGCGCCGGCGCAGACCAGGGGATCGGCGGCCAGGCGGGCCTCCGCTTCCTGGTACGCCAGGGCGGGAGCCTCGGCGGTGGCAGCACCGAGATGGCGCGGAACGTCATCAGCGAGCGGGTGCTGGGGATGCCCAGGGAGCTCGCCCTGGACCGGGACGTTCCTTTCAAGCAGGTCAAGCGCGGCCGCTGATCGAGCCACGACGAAACAGGTGGTGGAACTGCGATGAATCTCGCGATGATCCTCGACATGGTGGCCGACGGCATGCCCGACCGTGTCCTCATCGGGGACCGCGCCACCGGTCTCACCGGCGCGGACCTGCGCACCCGGGCACTGGCCGGAGCCGGCCACCTGGCCGCCGTCGGCGCGCGACGCCTGGTTTACCTGGGCGCGAACGGCCGGGCGTTCCCGGTCGCGCTGTTCGCCGCCGCTCTCGCCGGGGTGCCGTTCCTGCCGGTCAACTACCGGCTGGGCCATGAGCAGCTCGCCGACGTGATGGTCCGCCAGGAGTCCCCGCTCGTCGTGACCGACACACCCGAGCGCGTCCCGGGCGCGGCGACCGTCGGCATCGAGGAGTTCCTGGCGCTGCCTGCGGTCTCCGCCTCGTCCGACGCGGAATCGTCGGACGCGGCGGCCACGACCGACCCCGACTCCGTCGCCGTGCTGCTCATGACGAGCGGCACGACCGCCGCGCCGAAGAGCGCCGTGCTTCGCCATCGGAACCTCACCGCGTATCTGTTCGGATCCGTCGAGTTCGGCTCGGTGCCCGACACGGACGCGACGCTGGTCAGCGTTCCCCCGTACCACATCGCGGCGGTGGCGAACGCGCTGTCGAACCTGTACAGCGGGCGGCGGATCGTCTACCTGGACCAGTTCACTCCCGGGGAGTGGCTGGACACCGTGGAAAGCCAGCAGATCACGCACGCCATGGTCGTGCCCACGATGCTCGCCCGGATCGTGACCGAACTGCGGTCCCGGGGAACGCGGGGACCCGGCTGCCTGAAGTCTCTCTCCTACGGAGGCGCGAAGATCGCGCCCGAGATCATCGAGGAGGCTCTCGGGCTGTTCCCGGACACCGGGTTCGTCAACGCGTACGGGCTGACGGAGACCGCTTCGTCGATCGCGGTCCTCGGCCCCGACGACCACAGGGCCGCCGCCGCCAGTTCCGATCCGACGGTGCGGGCGCGACTGGGCTCCGTTGGGCGTGCGCTGCCGTCCGTGGAGATCGAGGTGCAGGACGAGCAGGGGCTCGCGTGCCCCGCCGGCGTCGCCGGAGACATCGTCGTACGCGGCCCGCAGGTGGCAGGGGAGTACCTCGAAGCCGGCAGCAGGGTGCGCGAGGACGGCTGGTTCCCCACCAGAGACTGCGGCTACCTGGACGAGGAGGGCTATCTCTTCGTTCGCGGCAGGACCGACGACACGATCATCCGCGGCGGCGAGAACATCGCGCCCGCCGAGATCGAGGACGTGCTCGCCGGCCACCCCGCCGTCCTGGAGTGCGTCGTCGCCGGTGTGCCGGACGTTGAGTGGGGCCAGCGGATCGGCGCGTTCGTCATCGTCCGTCCCGGAGCCGCCGTCGACGTCGAGGAACTGCGGACCTGGGCGCGGGAGCGGCTCCGCGGCTCGAAGACCCCCGAACACGTCCTCTTCGTCGACGAGTTCCCGACGAACCCCACCGGCAAGGTCCTGCGCCGGGACCTCGTCGCACTCGTGCGCGAGGACGAGGCCCTCACCGCGTAGCGGTCCCCTCTCACCCGGGGCATCAGTCCGCCCCAGCCTTCCGGCGTCCCTGCCCGGACGCCCTTCATCGGGGCGCATGCCCTGGATCACAAGGAGGATGAAATGAATCTCGACGGTGCGTCGGCGTTGGTCGTGGGCGGCGCGGGTGGCTTCGGCGAGGCGACCGTGCGGCGGTTGGCCGAAGCCGGCGCCAAGGTACTGATCGCCGACCTGGCCGAGGACAAGGGCAAGGCGCTCGAGGCGGACCTCGGCGGTGACCGGGTGCGTTATCTGTCGACCGACGTGACCCGGGAGGACTCGGTGGCCTCGGCGGTGGCGGCAGCCCGCGAGCTGGGCACGCTCCGGGTGGGAGTCGTCGTCCACGGCGGTCCGGCCGCGGCCCGCCGCATCGTCAACCGCGACGGCGAGTTCTACCCGCTCGAGACGTTCCGGCGCACCATGGATGTGTTCCTGGGCGGCACATACAACGTGCTGAGTCAGACGGCGGCCGCCATGACCCGGAACGAGCCGCTGGACTCCGGCCAGCGCGGGGTCGTCATCATGACGGCCTCGATCGCCGGTTTCGAGGGCCAGGTCGGGCAGACGGACTACGCCGCGGCCAAGGGCGGCGTCATCAGCCTGACTCTCACCGCCGCCCGCGACCTGGCGCCGACGGGGGTGCGGGTCATGACCATCGCGCCCGGCACCTTCTTCACTCCCGCCTTCCAGATGAGCGAGGAGGAGGCGCAGGCGAGGTGGGGGCAGGGCGTGCCGAACCCCAAGCGCATGGGCCGGCCGGACGAGTACGCCAGGCTCGCCATGCACATCGTGGACAACGACTACCTCAACGGCGAGGTCGTCCGCCTCGACGGAGCGTTGCGCTTCAACATCTGACCCGTGACGGCGGTTCCCGCCGTGCCCCCGCTCGACGGCCTGCTCTGCCGTGCCCCGGGAACACCGCATCATTCGACACTCTTCGATTTCTTGTCGGTCCGGCGGGGTATTGCTGGCGAACACTTTGATGGTTAGTGTTCTATCTAACTTTTCGGCCATACCGGTGCCGGCACCCGACGATCAGCGGTTCCGAATGGCCCTCCGCCCCATAGAAGCCGCTGGCTCCCCAGAGGCCAGTGTCAGGAAAACGAGGTCTCGTCCTGTGTTCAAACCGATGCAAGGCGTCCGGGTGGTCGAGGTCGCCCAGTTCACGTTCGTGCCCTCCGCCGGCGCCGTTCTGGCGGACTGGGGTGCCGATGTCATCAAGATCGAACACGCGGAGAAGGGGGACGCGCAGCGTGGCCTGGTCAAGGCCCTCGGGCAGGACGTGATCTCCAAGGGATCGAGCTTCGCGCCGATCATGGACGGACCCAACCGCGGCAAGCGGAGCATCGGTCTCTCCCTGGAGAAGCCGGAGGCCAAGCGCGTCCTGCGCGAGCTGATCCGCACCGCCGACGTCTTTCTGACGAACTTCCTGCCCAGCGCACGGACGAAGCTGGGCATCGACGTCGAGGACGTGCGGGCGATCAACCCGAACATCATCTACGCGGCCGGCACGAGCTTCGCGCACAGCGGCCCTGAGGCCGACAAGGGTGGATACGACGGCACGGCATTCTGGGCCCGAGCCGGCAGCTCCGACAGCGCCACCCCGCCGGGCGCGTCCCACCTGGTTCAGCAGCCGACCGGTGCCTACGGCGACAACATCGGCGGGATGACCATCGCCGGCGGAATCGCGGGGGCCCTCTTCGCGCGGGAGCGCGGCCTCGGCGCGGCGACCGTGGACATCTCCCTGCTCGGCGTCGGCGCCTGGGCCACCCAGCTGAACGTGAACCTGGCCCTGATGGCGGGCGGGCCCCTGCCGAAGCACGACCCGGCGGCCGGCAACGTGAGCAATCCGCTGACCGGCATGTACCGGGCCGCGGACGACCGGTGGCTGTCCCTGGTCATGCTCCAGCCCGGACGTTACTGGCCGGAGTTCTGCGAGAAGGTCGGCCGTCCCGAGCTGGCCACCGACGAGCGTTTCGACTCGGCCGAGAAACTGATGGCCAACGCCGCGGAGGCGGCCCGCATCGTCGCTGAGGTCATCGGAAGCCGTACCAAGGACGAATGGGTCGCCGCCTTCGACGGCATGGAAGGCCAGTGGGCGGTCGTGCAGAACACCTACGAGGTCGGCCAGGACCCTGCCCTGCGGGCGATCGGCCTGATCTCCGACGTGGTCGACGCCGAGGGAGGGACCCGGCAGCTCGTCGCCAACCCGGTCCAGTTCAACCGGGAGGCGGCGCAGCTCAAGCGTGGCCCCCTGTTCGCCGAGCACACCGACGAGATCCTGCGCGAGCTGGGCTTCAGCGACGAGGAGCTGATCAATATCAAGATCACTGGTGCTGCCACATGAGCGGGGAAACCGTGCGGCGCGTCGGCTTCGTCGGCCTTGGCAGCCAGGGCGCGCCGATGGCCCACCGGATCGTTGAGGCCGGCGTGCCGACCACGCTGTGGGCCCGCAGGCCGGAGACGCTCAAGCCCTTCGCCGGCACCCCGGCCGACACGGCCGGCTCGGCCGCCGAGCTGGGCGCGGCTTGCGACCTCGCCTGTGTCTGCGTCCTCGACGACGCCGGCGTCGAGCAGGTCGTCGCGGGGCCCGCAGGACTGCTGGAGGGCATGCGGCCCGGCGGGGTGATCGCGGTGCACAGCACGGTGCACCCCGACACCTGCCGGCGGCTCGCCGTACAGGCCGCGGAACGAGGCGTCACCCTCATCGACGCCCCGGTCAGCGGCGGCGGACCGGCGGCCGAGAAGGGCAGTCTCCTCGTGATGATCGGCGGAGAGGACGCCGCGGTGGAGCGCAGCCGGCCGGTCTTCGAGACCTACGGCGATCCGGTGGTGCACCTGGGGCCGGTCGGCGCCGGGCAACGCGCGAAGCTCATCAACAACCTGCTGCTGGCGGCGAACCTCGGAGTCGCCGAGAGCGCGTTCGCGCTGGCCCGCGGGCTCGACATCGACCCGGCCCAGCTCTCCGTCGTGCTGGCGCACGGCTCCGGTTCGAGCTTCGCGGCGGGCATCATGCGACAGCCGGACTTCTCGCTGGCCTCGATGGCCGGCATCACAGGTCCGCTGCTGCAGAAGGACGCACGGATCGTGGTCGCCCTGGCCGAGGCATCCGGAGTCACGGCGGGAACCGTACTCGGAGCCGCGGACGCCGCCCTGGAGTCGATGGGATGCCCCCGATGAGCGCCGACGGGAAGGTGCGCATCGGCTTCGCCGGCGCGGGCCGGATGGGCCGGCCGATGGTGCGGCGGCTGCTCGCGGCCGGGCACCCGGTCACCGTCCTGGAACTTTCGGAGGCCGCGCGCAAGGAGCTCGCCGCCGACGGCGCCGACGTCACCTCCGACGTACGGGACCTCGCCACCGTGGAGGTGGCCGCGGTGTGCGTGTTCACCGACGCGCAGGTGCGGGACGTCTGCCTCGACGGCGGGCTGCTGGACACCATGCCGCCGGGCGCGGTCCTGATCGTGCACACGACGTGCAGCCCGCTGACCATCGAGCTCCTCGGCGAGTACGCCGACCGGCGCGGGATCGCCGTGGTCGACGCGGGGATCAGCGGCGGTCCCCACGACATAGCGGCCGGGCGGCTCACCCTCTACCTGGGTGGGGAGGCGGACGCGGCGGACCGGGCGCGTACCGTCCTCGCGGCCTACGGCGACCCGATCCTGCACCTCGGGCCCCGGGGCACCGGGCAGCGGGTCAAGCTCCTCAACAACGCGGTGTTCGCGGCGAACATCGGGATCGTCGCCCAGGCGGTGGCCGTGGCGGCGGAGCTCGGTGTGCCGGAGGCGAGCCTGCTCCAGGGCCTGCGGCACGGCAGTGGGTCCAGCCGCGCGCTGGACGGTGTCGCCTCGGCCGGATCCGTGGCGGGGTTCACCGGGAACGTGGGGGAGTTCATCGGCAAGGACCTGGCCGTCGTCCGGCAGATCACGGCCGAGCTCGGCGTGGATCTCGGCGCGCTCGGCGACGCACACCGGGTTCTCGCGCACCTGCTCGAACCCGCGAGGGACCACTCGGGGGCCGAGTCGGCCGCCCGGCCCGACGCGGCCCCGGGGCCGCAGTAGTCACACCCCTACGAAAGGGAGTCCCCCTGATGGCCATTCCGAACGACCGCATGCTCATAGACGGCGAGCTCGTCGCCGCCGGCCGCGGTCGCACGTTCGACAACATCAACCCGGCGACCGAGGAAGCGGTCGGCGCCGTGCCGGACGCCGACGCGGCCGACGTGGAGCGCGCCATCGGCGCCGCCCGCCGGGCCTTCGACGGCACTGACTGGTCGACCAACGTCGAACTGCGGCGCCGCTGCCTCGTGCAACTGCGCGACGCGCTGCGCGCGAACGTCGAGACGCTGCGATCCCTGCTCGTGGCCGAGACCGGCTGCCCGGTGTCGCTGACGCCGGGGATCCAGCTGGAGCAGCCGATCTCCTACATCGACCACTACATCGACCTGCTGGAGCGCTACGAGTTCGAGCGGACGCTGCCCACCAAGACCATCATGGGCATGCCGACCGACCGGATCATCCGGCGCGAGGCCGCCGGCGTGGTCGCCGCCATCACCCCGTGGAACTACCCGTTCTACCTGAACATCTGCAAGGTGAGCGCCGCGCTGGCCGCCGGCTGCACGGTCATACTCAAGCCGGCTCCGGACACCCCGTGGAGCGCGCTCGCGCTGGGCGCGATCGCGGCCGAGCACACCGACATCCCGCCCGGCGTCCTCAACGTGGTCACCACGAGCGACAACAACGTCGCCCAGTTGCTGGCCACCCACGAGGACGTCGACGCCGTCACGCTCACCGGATCCACCGGCACCGGGCGCAAGGTCATGGCGGCGGCCGCCGACACGGTCAAGCGGGTGACGCTCGAGCTGGGAGGCAAGTCCGCCGCGCTCCTGCTCGACGACGCCCCTCTGGAGGCCATCGTCCCGGGCCTGGCCGGCGGGGTGTGCTTCCACGCGGGCCAGGGGTGCACGCAGCTGACCCGCCTGCTGGTGCCGCGGCCCCGCCTGGACGAGGCGCTCGCCCTCGCCGTGGCCGCCATGAAGAACGTCTCCTGGGGGGACCCGACCGACCCCACCAACATCATGGGGCCGGTCGTCAACGCCGCGCAGCGCGACAAGGTGCTGAGCTACTACGAGTCCGCCGCGCGGGACGGACGCGTCGTACTCGGTGGCAAGCCCACCGACCGGTTCGAGCGCGGCTACTTCGTCGAGCCCACGCTGATCACCGACGTGGACCCCAAGGCCGCCGTCGCACAGGAGGAGATCTTCGGGCCGGCGCTGGTGGTTCTGCCGTACGACGACGACGCCGACGGCGTCCGGATCGCCGACAGCACGATCTTCGGCCTGTCCACGGCGGTCTTCAGCGCCGATCAGGACCGGGCGATGGCCATGGCCCGCCGATTCCGCACCGGGACGGTCAGCGTGAACGGGGGCCAGTGGTTCGACGTCGAGTCGCCGTTCGGCGGCTACAAGCAGAGCGGCCTCGGCCGCGAGTGGGGGACCGAGGGCCTGGAGGACTTCCTCGAGGTCAAGACCATCGCTTTTCTCGCGGCCGCCGGCTGAATCGGCGCTGACAACAACCAGGAAAGAGGTTCCATCATGGGTCGAGTAGAGGGCAAGGTCGCCTTCATCACCGGCGCCGCGCGCGGCCAGGGCCGCAGCCACGCGGTCCGGCTGGCCGAGGAAGGCGCCGACATCATCGCCGTCGACATCTGCCGCGACCTGCCGACGAACAGGTACCCGCTGGCCAGCTCGGACGACCTGAAGGAGACCGTCCGGCTGGTGGAGCAGCACGGCCGGCGGATCGTGGCGGTCGAGGCCGACGTGCGCGACCGGGCGCAGTTGGCCGCCGCGCTGGAGCAGGGCATCGCCGAGCTGGGCAGGCTCGACGTGGTGGTCGCCCAGGCCGGCATCATGCCGCTGGGCGGTGAGCCGCCGATGCAGGCGTGGACCGATGTGATCGACACCAACCTGCTCGGCGTCATCAACGCCATCCACGCGTCGATTCCGCACCTCACCGAGGGCGGCGCGATCATCGCGACCGGATCGGCGGCGGCGTTCATGACGGGCATCTCGGTCGCCCAGCCGGGAGTGGACCCCGGCGGCGCCGGCTACTCCTACGCCAAGCGGGCGCTGTCGGACTTCGTCCACGAGCTCGCGCGCAACCTCGCCCCGCGCATGATCCGGGCCAACGTCGTGCACCCGACGAACTGCAACACCGACATGCTCAACAGCGAGCCGATGTACCGGGCGTTCCGGCCGGACCTGGAGAACCCCACCCGTGAGGACGCGCTCCCGGCCTTCCCGGCCCAGCAGGCGATGCCCATCCCCTTCATCGAGCCGCTCGACATCAGCAACGCGGTGGTCTACCTCGCCTCGGACGAGTCGCGTTACGTGACCGGTCTGCAGCTGCGGGTCGACGGCGGGTCGTACCTCAAGTTCCACGACTTCCACGTCTGATCCGGCCGCGAAGGTCGCGTCGGCCCTCGGCCCGCCCTGGCCACGAGACCGTGTGAGCGGGTCTGCGGCCGAGGGCCGACAACGGGGTCCTCACCTCGAGTTCCACGACTTCCACCTCTGATCCACCAGGAGACTCCAGTGAAGGTTCGCGTCGACCCGCAGATCTGCCAGGGCCACACACTGTGCGCGATGATCGCCCCCGACCTCTTCGCCCTGCGGGACGAGGACGGCCACTCATATGCCATCAGCGAGGACGTGCCCGCCGGGAAGGAGGACCTGGCCAAGGAAGCCGCCCGGTCCTGCCCGGAGCAGGCGATCCAGCTGTTCTGACCCCCACCGACCTCGGGCTGGAGAAGCACGCCGTGAGCACTGAAGAAGCGCACGTTCCGGACGCGGAACGCAAGAAGGACACCATCAGCCTGGACCGGCACTCCCCCCGGTACCGCATCGAGTTCGAGCAGCTCGCGGACGAGTTCCACGCGAAGTGTCCGGTCGCCTGGAACGAGACCCACGGGGGCTACTGGTTCGCCAGCGGCAACAAGGAGCTGTTCGACGTCGCCCGGCGAGCCGACGTGCTGTCCAACGACAACGACATCAGCGGCACCAAGCGGGGCTACGTCGGGATCAGCATCCCGCACGTTCCCGATCCGGAGCGGCGGACCCGGGGCGGCTTCCTGGAGATGGACCCGCCGGAGCAGCGCTACTACCGCCAGGCGCTGAACCCGTACCTGTCGCCGGCGGCGGTCGCACGGTGGAAGCCGGTGGTCGAGGAGCTGACCAGGGCGTGCCTCGACGAGGTCATCGAGACCGGCCGGATCGACTTCGTCGACGACCTCGCCAACGTCGTGCCCGCGGTGCTCACCCTGGCGATGCTCGGCATGCCGCTGAAGCACTGGGAGATCTACTGCGAGCCCACGCACGCCTCCGTTTACACCCCGCCGGACTCGCCGGACTACCCCCGGGTGCAGCAGCTCTCGCTGCAGATGGGCATGCACATGATGCAGACCATCCACGAGATCCGGGCCAACCCACGCCCCGGCCTGATCAACGAGCTGGTCACCGTCGAGATCAACGGCTACCGGCCCGACGACATGGAGATCCTCGGCGTCGTCATGCTGCTCATCGGCGGCGGCTTCGACACCACGACCGCGCTGACCGCGCACTCCCTGGAGTGGCTGTCCGAGCACCCCGACCAGCGTGAGCGGCTCAGCCGGGAGCGGGAGACGCTCCTCGACAGCGCGACCGAGGAATTCCTGCGCTTCTACACCCCGGCGGTGGGCGACGGACGCACGATCTCCCAGGACTGCGAGATCAACGGCACCCGGTTCAAGGAAGGGGAGCGGCTCTGGCTGTCCTGGGCGATGGCCAACCGGGACGAGCAGGTCTTCCCCGACCCGCACACCATCCACCTGGACCGGACCGGCAACCGGCACAGCAGCTTCGGGCTGGGCATCCACCGCTGCATCGGGTCGAACGTGGCGCGGGCCATCTTCAAGATCATGCTCACCGCGGTGCTGGACCGGATGCCGGACTACGTCTGCACCCCGGGTGGCGCGGTCCACTACGACACGACCGGCGTCATCAACGGCATGAAGAACCTGCCCGCGACCTTCACCCCGGGCAGGCGGCTGGGCGCCGGCCTCGCCGAGACGATCGACAGGATGCAGCGCATCTGCGACGAGCAGCGGCTCGCCGAGCCGGTCACCGTCCGTGCCGCGCGGGCGGAGCTCGACTGACCTCGATGCTGACCGCGAACTGACCGCGAGCGCTGCGTCTTAGTCCTGAGAACCAAGGAGTGCGTGGTGGCCTACATAGTGGCCGAACCCTGTGTGGACGTCCTCGACCGCGCGTGCGTGGAGGAGTGCCCCGTCGACTGCATCTACCAGGGCGAGCGGATGGCGTACATCCAGCCCGACGAATGCGTCGACTGCGGGGCGTGCGAGCCGGTGTGTCCCGTCGGGGCCATCTACTTCGAGGAGGACCTCCCCGAGGAGTGGAGTTCCTTCACGAGGATCAACGCGGATTTCTTCGCCACGGCCGGCTCACCGGGCGGCGCGTCCGGCCTGGCGCCGGGCAGCCTGCCGGACCCCGAGCAGGTCACCCGGCTGGCGAGGCGGGAGGCCGGGCGATGAGCGCGCAGGGCCGGCCGCTGCCGTTCGTCACTCCCTGGAACAAGTTCTACTGGACCTCCGGCGCCGACGGCCGGCTCCGGTTTCAGGAGTGCGAGTCCTGTTCGGCGCTCATCCACCCACCGAAGCCGGTGTGTCCCTACTGTCGTGGCTCGCGACTCGGGGTCCGCGCGGTGTCCGGCTTCGCCACCCTGTTCGGGTTCACCGTCAGCCACCGGTTCCACCTGCCGGGGCTGCCCTCGCCGTACATCATCGCCCAGGTGGCGGTCGAGGAGGACCCGCGCGTCCGGCTGACCACCCGCCTGGTGGACTGCGAGGAGGGCGATCTCCAGCTCGGAATGCGGATGGAGGTCACCTTCGAGCAGGTGGAGGACGTCTGGCTGCCCCTGTTCCGGCCCACGGCCGAGCAGCCGGAGCCACCGGAACAGCACGCGCGGCCGGTTTCGCTCCCGCCGGACGAGGTGCCGGCGGAGCGGGTCCGCACCCTGGTGCGGCCCGCTCCGCGCGGCCGGAAGTTCGAGGACGACGTCGTCCTGTCCGGCATCGGCCATTCGGCGATCGGCCGCAGGCTGATGGTCGACCCGCTCTCCCTGACCGTCGAGGCGTGCCAGGCGGCCGTGGCCGAGGCGGGCCTGACGATGGACGACATCGACGGGCTCTCGACGTACCCCGGAGGCGGTCTGGAGCACGGCATGGGGGAGGGCGGGATCACGGCGCTGGAGGCGGCGCTGCGCATCCGCCCGACCTGGTTCAACGGCGGCGGGGAGACGTTCGGTCCGGGCGGCTCGGTGATCGCGGCGATGCTGGCGGTCTCCGCGGGACTGGCACGGCACGTGCTGTGCTTCCGCACCGTCTGGCAGTCGACCCACGACCACCTGCTGCGCCAGGGCCTGCTGGGCGGAGGCGGATTCGGGCGGGTCGCCGGCGACATGGGGTGGGGCATGCCGTTCGGGGCGACGTCGGCCGCGCACGTCCTCGCGCAGACCGCCCAGCGGCACTTCCACCGCTACGGGACCACCCGCGAGACGCTCGGCTGGATCGCACTC
Organism: Microtetraspora glauca; assembly: GCF_040656155.1. Classification (NCBI taxonomy): domain Bacteria; kingdom Bacillati; phylum Actinomycetota; class Actinomycetes; order Streptosporangiales; family Streptosporangiaceae; genus Microtetraspora; species Microtetraspora glauca. Next base: position 141,842 of record NZ_JBFALK010000016.1, on the reverse strand, counting down.
AACCAGCGGGCCAACGCGGCACTCAACCCCACGGCGGTCTACCGCGAGCCGCTGACGATGGACGACTACCTGAGCGCCCGGATGATCACCACGCCGTTCGGGCTGTACGACTGCGACGTCCCCTGTGACGCCGCGGTCGCCGTCGTCGTCTCCGCCGCGGAGACGGCCGGCGACCTACGGGTACGGCCGGTCCGGGTGGAGGCGGTCGGCACCCAGATCATCGAGCGGCTGGAGTGGGACCAGAGCACGTCGACGCACGAGCCCCAGGTCCTGGGACCGGCGGCGCATCTGTGGAGCCGCACGACGCTGCGACCCGGCGACGTGGACGTGGCCGAGCTCTACGACGGCTTCACGTTCAACTGTCTGTCCTGGATCGAGGCACTGGGCTTCTGCGGGATCGGCGAAGCCAAGGACTTCCTCGACGGCGGGAAGAACATCGCCAGGGACGGCGTGCTGCCGCTGAACACCCACGGAGGGCAGCTGTCGCACGGACGCACCCATGGTATGGGCCTCCTCCACGAGGCGGTCGTGCAACTCCGCGGCGAGGGAGGGGCCCGGCAGGTCGAGGGCGCCCGCGTGGCCGTGGTGAGCAGCGGGGGCCTGACCCCCAGCGGGGTCATGCTGCTGCGGTCGGATGGCTGATCACACGACGGTGCGGCCTTCGAGCACCCCGGCAATTGACGATATGAGGAACGCGCAGATGTCAAATGGAGCAGGTGTGCGGGACGGGGACACCCTGTTCATCGACGGCAAGTGGCAGCCGGCCGACGACGGGCGTACCTTCGATGTCACCGATCCCAGCACCGGTGAGCTCATCGGCCAGGCCTCGGACGCCGGGGCCGCGGAGACCGACCGCGCGATCGCCGCGGCGAAGGAGGCCTTCGCTTCCTGGAGCCGGGAGACCGCCTACCGGCGGGCGGAAGTCCTGTGGGCCGCACACGCATTGATGATGGAGCGGCTGGAGGACCTCGCCGGGCTCATGACCCTTGAACAGGGCAAGCCGCTGAAGGCCGCCAAGAACGAGGTTCGCTACGCCGCCGACTTCCTCAGCTGGTTCGCCGAGGAGGCCAAGCGGGTCTACGGCGGCTCCATCCCCTCCGCGCGCCCGGACCAGCGGCTGTCCGTGCTGCGCCAGCCGGTGGGGGTGGTGGCGGGGATCACTCCGTGGAACTACCCCATCTCGATGATCACGCGGAAGGTCGCGCCTGCCGTGGCCGTCGGCTGCTCCATCGTGCTGAAGCCGGCGGAGCAGACGCCGCTGTGCGCGGTCGCCGTGTTCGAGCTGCTGGAGGAGGCGGGACTGCCGCCCGGGGTGGCGAACCTCATCACCACCAGCCGGCCACGTGAGGTGGGGGACCGGCTGCTCGACTCGCCCGCTGTGCGGAAGCTCACCTTCACCGGCTCCACCGAGGTCGGAAAGAAGCTGACCGCCAGGGCGGCGGCGACGATGAAGCGGGTCTCGATGGAGCTGGGCGGGCACGCGCCGATGCTGGTCTTCGACGACGCGGATCCCGCCCACGCGGCCAAGGGGGCCGCACTGGTGAAATTCCTGAACACCGGGCAGGCCTGCATCTGCCCCAACCGCATCTTCGTCCAGCGGTCCGTCCTCGACGCCTTCACCGACGAGCTGGTGGCCCGGGTCGGCGGGATGGTCGCCGGGCCCGGCGACCGGCCGGGGGTGAACATCGGACCGCTGGTCGACGACGCGGCGCTGGAGAAGGTGGCCGGACAGGTCGAGGATGCCGTGGCGAAGGGCGCGCGCCTGCTGGCCGGGGGGCGGCGGCTGAAGGAGGGCGGCCTCGGCGCGGGCAGGTTCTACGCACCCACCGTCCTGGCCGACATCGACGAATCCATGCGGATCTATCACGAGGAGACCTTCGGCCCGGTGGCGGCGATCATCCCGTTCGACGACGAGGACGAGGCCGTGCGGAAAGCCAATGACACCGAGTACGGCCTCGCGTCGTACGTGTACACCAACGACCTGGGACGTGCCGTCCGCGTCTCCGAGGCGTTGCGGTTCGGCATCGTCGGGGTCAACGACATCAACCCCACGGCGGCCGCGGCGCCGTTCGGCGGCGTGGGGATCAGCGGGGTGGGCCGTGAGGGCGGAGCCCAGGGCATCGACGAGTACCTCGACGTGAAGCTCGTCGGGCTCGTCGTTCCATGATCAGGGCCTCGTCGTCCTGTGTGTCTGTACGGATGGAGAAATAAGGAGCGCGCGATGAAACTGCGAGTGGGACAGACCTTGAAGAGCCTTGTGGACACCACGGGACTGGTGGTGGTCCGGTGCCCCGACCAGGACCTTTCGGTCACCTGTGGTGGCCATGAGATGTCGCCGGACGCGCCGGGTGAGCGAGTGCCGGCCGTCGGGGGCCCGAACGGTTCGGGCCTCCAGCTGGGCAAGCGCTACACCGTGGACGGGACCGACGTGGAGCTGCTCTGCGTCCAGGGTGGTGAGCATTCCGTGGCCGTCGACGGCACGGAGGTGGTGCAGAAGAGCGCCAAGCCCCTGCCCGCGTCGGACTGACGTGATGTCGGCATCCCATCACGTCGTGGTCGTGGGCGCCGGGCTCGGCGGCCTGCGCACGATCGAACAGCTGCGCTCGGGTGGTCACCTCGGCCCGATCACGCTGGTCGGCGCCGAGCGGCACGTGCCGTACGACCGCCCACCGCTGTCGAAGCAGATCCTGAACGGCCTCTGGGAGCCGCAGCGGGTGATCCTGCGCGACGGTACCGGCCTGGCCGAGTTGGATGTGTCGGTGCGCCTGAGCACCCGGGCGGTCGCGCTGCGCGGTACGACCGTCGACTTGGACGGCGGCGGCAGCGTCACCGGTGACGCCATCGTGATCGCGACGGGTGTGGTTCCCCGCAGGCTGCCGGGCCAGCCGGACGGGGTGGTGACGCTTCGCACCCTCGACGACGCCCTGGCCCTTCGGAAGGCGCTCGACTCCGCCCACTCGTTGATCATCGTGGGTGCCGGCTTCATCGGGGCGGAGGTCGCCTGCGCCGCCCGCCGCAGGGACATCGCGGTCACCGTGCTCGAGGCGGCGCCCGTACCGTGCGAGCGGGCACTGGGGAGACAGGTCGGCGCGCTCGCGGCGCGCCTGTTCACCGAGGCGGGGGTCGACCTGCGCTGCGGGGCGCGGATCGCCCGCCTGGTCGACGACCACACGGTCGAGTTGGAGGACGGGGCCGTGCTGTCGGCCGATGTCGTCCTCGTCAGCGTCGGCGCGACACCGGACCTGGCGTGGCTCGACGGAGCGGGACTACGGAACCAGAACGGACTGGCGTGCGATGAGCGCGGCCGCGTCGTCGGCACGGGCGGCGTCTGGGCCGTGGGAGACGCCGCGGCCTGGTGGGATCCGGTTGCCGGAGACCATCGTCGCAGTGAGCACTGGACCACGACGATCGACCAGGCCGCGAAGGTGGCCTGCGACATTCTGGGAACCCGGCTCCCCGCGGCCAGGCCGCCCTACGTGTGGTCCGACCAGTTCGACCTGAAGGTCCAGACGATCGGGCGGACGAGTACGGCGGACGAGGTGGTCACCCTGCACGGCGAGGGCATCCAGGGCGGCGCCGTCAAGGGCACCGTCGTCGGCTACTTCATTGACGGCGCGCTGACCGGCGTCGCGTCATTCGGCGCTCCGGCCCTCTTCGTGCGCTACCGCTCGCTGGTCGAGTCCGGCGCGGACCGTGGCGCCGTGCTCGCACAGGCCGGACGCGGCACGACTAGGGAGTCTCGTTGATTGAAATCGATCTGGCCGCGACCGTGCTGAGGGTGGCCCTGGGTACCACGATGATCGCTCATGGCTGGAACCACGCTTTCGGAGGCGGCAGGCTCCCCGGAACGGCTCGGTGGTTCGAGTCCATCGGCATCCGCCCGGGACGTCTGCACGCCCTGCTGGCGACGCTCACCGAGCTGGGAGCCGGCGCCCTGCTGCTCCTCGGTCTGCTCAACGCCCTGGCAGCCGCCATGGTGGTCGGAACCATGACGGTGGCCTTGATAGCCAACCACATCAAAAACGGATATTTCATCTTCCGGCCCGGAGAAGGGTACGAGTACGTCCTGTTGATCATCCTGGCCGCGTGCGGTCTCGCGGCGCTCGGCCCGGGCCGCTGGTCCGTGGACCACCTCGTGGGACTCGGCCTGGACGGTCCGCTCGGCCTGGCCGTGGCGGCGGTCGCCGGCGGGGGTGGAGGCCTGCTCCTGCTGGCCGTCTTCTGGCGGCCGGGTGCCCGGCCGCAAGGATGATCTGAGCGCGGACCGGACCCGGCGTACACGCCTCACGTCCCCGGCTCGGCCGACCGGGCCGGGGTCTTCTGCCCACCGCCCCGGTGACGTACCAGATGGTCGGGCGTCCCCGGGGCGTCGGCGTCATTCCTTCAAACCGCGTCACGCCTTCAAACCGGATACTCCGGCAGTTGGGCGAGCAGGGCCGGAAGGTCCGCCAGCCCGAGCAGAGATCCGGGGTGGGCCGATAGCGGTGCCCGGCAGGACCCGGACGGACACCGGCGGAGATCATGGCGTGCCCGGAAACGAGCGCGGCCACAGGGACGTCGTCGAGCATCAGGTGGAGCAGTGATGCGGACCGCACATGATCGGGAACGACATCGGCGAGTATCGACCTGAAGCCGCGCCACGTCTGGGTGCCCACAAGTCCTCGCAGCCGGGATTCATCCGGGTCGGAGCGCAGCGCGGTCACCGTGCGTCCCCCCATGAAGTCGACCTCGGCGGTGAGCGCCGCACGCCCGCTCACCGTGCCGTTCCCGTCGGCGTCCGTCACGAGGTCGCGGGCGGCGCCGCGCAGGTGCAGCGACCGGTCAGCCCCTCGGGCCGGAGGGTGTCGAGCGTGGCGGTACGGCGGACCGAGCCGGGCAGGCGGGTCGAGGGAGTCCGCAGCGGATTGTGCGGACCCCGCCGGGGGTGCAGGGTGCGGTTGTCCACGAGGAGGCTCCTCACGTGATGTGCGTCGTCCGGCGCACCGGCAGCCGGGGCCGCGGCGCCGACCCGAGAAGATCTATGGGATGGATCACCAGGTCAGCAGGACGAGCTCCCGCCCCGCTGCGTCGACGCGCGCCGGGGCATGCTGGACCGGGCGCGACCCGGGCGCCAGCGTCCGGAGTTCGTCCATGAGTTCCCGCAGCACCCGGCGGCGCAAGGTGTAGTAGGAGTTGCGCCCTTCCTTACGGACGTCCACCAGGCCTGCCTGGATCAGAAGCTTGGTGTGGTAGGAGATCGTGGGCTTGGAGACGGGCAGCGTGTCTTCGAGGGTGTTGCGGGCGAGCTCGTCCACCATGGCCATCTGGCAGACGATCTGCCACCTGACGGGGTCGGCGAGGGCTTTGAGGACTTCGGTTCCTGAGCTCACCGTCGTGATCACCTGCCGGTGAACGTGGGGGGGCGCCGTTCCCGCTTGGCCTGGATCCCCTCGTGGACGTCGGAGGTGGCCAGAGTGACCGGCTGCGCCAACGCCTCCCACTGGAGCGAGGCGGCCAGTCCGTTGGCCGACTGTTCGAGTCCGGCCTTGGTGAGGCGGGTGGCGATCGGTGCGGCGGTGGCGATGTGCCGCGCCATCTTGATGGAGTGGTCGAGGACGTCGTCCACCACCGCCGAGACGAGCCCCCATTCGAGGGCTTCCTCCGCGCTCAGTTCCCGGCCCGTGTAGAGAAGATCGCGGGCGCGGGGGACCCCGATCGCCTCGGGGAGCAGCCAGGTGGCGGCCATCCCGCCGTGTGTGCCCAGGTAGATGAAGGGCGCGCTGAAACGGGCCGTGGCGGCGGCGTACCGGAGGTCGCAGGCGAGGGCGGCGCAGAGTCCGGCCCCGATCGCCGGCCCGTTGACGGCCGCGATCACGGGGAAGGGCAGCTCCCGAGGAGAGAGCCAGGTGCGGTAGAACGGGAGCATCCGGTCGCGCATCTTGTCCGGCGTGTTGTCCTGGGACGATCCCTGATCCAGCCAGGACAGGTCGGCGCCGGAACAGAACGAGCTCCCGGCGCCGGTGACCACGAGCGCGCGGACGTCCGGATCCCCGGCGAGCTCGGTCATCGCCGCCGCCCACGCGGCGGTGACCTCGGTGGTCATCGCGTTGCGCACCTGCGGCCGATTGAGAGTGATCAGCCGGACGCCGGGCGCGGGCTTGTCCAGCAGAACCGCATCGTCCGAGCTCGAGCTCATCGATATCTCCTCCGTCAGGCGCCGGGTGCGATGGCCCCGGTACTGCGGCTACGGTGCGGCGGGCACGTCTCGGCCGGCGGGGTCGGCGCCGAAGTGATCGGGGCACCAGTTACTTTAGCGCCGCCCCCCGTACGCGGGTCCGCGAGTGCGGGCGGCGTCAGCCCACCTGGAAGAGCTCGTGCAGAGCCGGCGTCGGCGGTCGGCTCGTGGCCCTGACGGCCGAAAGGCCCGGATCCCCGGAGAGGCCCGGGTTTCCAGGGGCTCCGGCGCGAGGCCACCTCGGAAGCGTCCTCCGATGGGGGAGTCGGGACAGCGACCATCCTCGGCCTCCAGACAGTCGACGTTCAATGCGTTCCGGACGGCGTCCACGGATCCGCGTGCCATCCGCGACAGCCGGGTTGAGCTGGATCAACTCTATCACCATTATTTGATAGATTCACAAGTATCTACGGGCCCGCGAGATCCGCCAACGGCGCGAGGCCCGCGCCGACGCCCGCCTGAACGGCCCCCGCAGGCCGTGCCCGTTCCCGCGGCCCGCAAAGCGCTAGCGTCTGGTCCATGATCGTATGGCTCAACGGCACCCACGGCGCAGGCAAGACGACGACCAGTGCACTCGTGCAGCAACTGATCCCGGATTCACGGGTGTTCGACGCCGAGAAGGTCGGCGAGACACTCATGGACATCAGGCCAGGGCTTCCCAGGACGGACAACTTCCAGCACTGGCCGCCGTGGCGGCCACTTGTAGTCGAGACCGCCCGCCGCGTACTCGACTACACCGGCGGCACTCTGGTGATGCCCATGACTGTCCTCGTCGAGCAGTACTGGCGCGAGATCAGCTCGGGCCTCGCCCAACATGCCATCCCAATACGGCACTTCGTCCTCCACGCTGACCAAGACACCCTCCGCAGGCGCATCGAGGGGGACACCCTTCTTGGTCCCTCCCCCTTCCGCCTCAAATACCTCGAGCCCTACGCCGAGGCGGCCCGCACGTGGCTACACGGCGAGGCCGAGGTCGTCGACACCACGCACCTCACGCCCGCCCAGGCCGCCCTGCAGATCGCAGAGGCCGTCAAGAGTTGAGGCCCGCGCGAAGAGCGCGGCCGTTGTCATGACGGACGGCCCGCCGTACCAGGGCTTCCGGCCGCCGGTGGCAACGTGGAAGCAGAGGCGGCCGCCAGCAGGCCGACTGTGTCGACGTCGAGTTGGCGGCCGTGCCGAAGAATCCATCCGGGCATGCGGCGAGCGCGCGGAAGGGTCACGCCGTCCACGGCAACGCCCTCACCGACGCCGACCGCCGCGGCCTCACCCCTCTGTTCTGGACCCACGTCCTGCCCTACGGCGAAGTCCGCCTCGACCTCGGAAAACGCCTGTCCCTCAGGGGCACTGCCGCTCAGCCCCCGGGCCGGCGCCAGCCCCATGACGGGCGAAGGGAACGGAGCCGCTGCTCCGCGCGCCACAGCGAGCATCAGCGAAGGAGGGCCGGGGCCCAGACGTCGCCGCCGGCAGCCCAGGTCCAGAGCCACTCCCGCAGCGATGGGGTGATGTGGGTGATGCCGTCTTCGGGCCGTTGCCCTTGGTCCGGATCCCAGCCGTCGGCGTCGTAGAGCAGCACGGGGTTGTCTGGCTCGGTCAGCGAGGCGTACCAGTACATCGTGCAACCGCCAGGTGACAGCTCGAACCAGGACGCCGGGAGGCCGTTACGGCGGTCGCGCCGGTGGAGTTGCACGACAGAAGGCCACACCACGCCGCGTGGATCACGGTTGCCGTAGCGGAGGCAGCCGAGCCCTCGAGCGTCGGGGCCGAAGCCTCCGTCGGCGACCTCGGTGTACAGGCGCCGAAGGATGCCGGGCAACTGGTGTCCGATCCGCGCTTCGACATACTCGACCTCGGCCGGTGAAGCCGGCGGGAACATGGGCCCGCGCGGGGCGTCCTGGTAGTACTCGACCGCCTCTTCCGAACCTGCCGGGAAGTAGATCGTCCCCTCGCTGTCGATCGGGTAACTGCTCCGCCAGGCCAACTCGATCCGCTCTTTCCCGAACCGGTCCTCAACCCACTCGCTTGGCACCGTAGCTTCGTCGAACCGCCGAGCAGGATCGTAGGCGCGCATCCGAAGCTTCCCGATCAACAGATCGTCGTCAAGGGCATCGCTGAACATGCGCACGCGGTCATCTACCTCTCTGTTCGGTTGTGGTGAGGGAGGGACAGGAGAGTTCGATGCGACGCCGCTTCACACCGACCTGCTTGATCTGCATGGTCACCGACGCTGTTGCGCCTGCCGTACGCCTCGGACGGTCCTTCTCCCATGTCGCGGCCCTTGACGCTGTCGGCGTCGGTGGTGAACAGCAGATCGTCGCCATCCATGACGAACCAGTCGTGCGGGCATCGATTCGTCGACGCTCCGCAGCCATATCATCAGCGTTCTCCACGCACCGGTCCGATAGGGAGGACCGGCAGCTCCCAGACCAGTCATGGTCGCGGCGAGGCCGCGTCCAGGAGAGCACGTCCAGCCTTGGTGAGCTCGTGCGTGGCCGTGCGACCGGCCCGGCTACTGTCGATCAACCCGGCGTCTCGCAGGATTGCCAGGTGTTCGCTGGCCGTCGGGGCGGTGACGCTCACCAGCTTGGCCACAACGGTCGTCTGCAGCGGAGTGGTGAGTGCGGCCAGGATCCTCGATCGAGTCGTTCCCAGAAGCCGGTCAAGGGATCTCGGAGTGGGAGGTGCCGCCCAGAGGTACCGCCCGGATGCCGGGTAATGGATCGCCGGAGTCCAGTGGTCTGAGGTGGCGCACTGCACCCGGTCGGTGATGAACAGTGACGGAATGAGAATGAGTCCCTCGGGGCAGTCGACGTCGAAGTCGACGGTCGACTCGACGGTGATGGTGTCGCCTTCGCACGCCGCGGAGTGGTGCAGGCGCGGAAGGACTGCGCGCAGCCCCTCGCGGTTGACCTGGATGGCCCGGTCCAGCATCTCGGCACGCAGCGCCTGCCGCATGGACGACCACTCCGGTTCGATGGCCGCCTTCCAGAGGCGGCGCGCCGCATCGGCGGCCTCCAACCTGGCTCGGTCGGGGTCATCGAGCAGTCGGCGGCCCATTTCGGCCCCACGCCCGATCGTGGCGTCCACCAGCTCGGCGTAGACCTGGTCCGTCGGGGTGGAGAGGAGGGCATCCATGCCTTCTTCGAAGGTCGGCTCACTGGACATCGGCGATGGGTCAAGGAAGTCGGGTCGGTACGCGCCATCGGCCATGAAGACCGTGAGCGCGCTCAGGTCCAGGCCCGAAAGGCGGTGGTGGCGACGGCGGAGCCACGGGTGGAACATCGGGTGACGCTGCGGTTCGGTCAACAGCCGGGCAAGACTGACCACTTCGTGGATCGGCGACATGGCCCATCGCACGCTCGCAGCACCAGCGCCCAATCGGTAGCGGATCATCTCCATATTGTTAGGCCACCGCCGAAGTGAGCGCGAGCGGAGCGGCGAAGCCCCGAGACTCGCGTCATGACTGAGACGAAGCCGATGGACTGGTTCTGCAAGCAACCCGAGCGAGCCCGAAAGACGCGAACGATCCGGCTGGGCGCCAGCGGATCGACCATCGAAGTCCTCGCCGGCCCGGCGGAGACCAGCGGGGTCGTGAGCATCTACCGGTGGCGCATGTCGCCCTCCAGCCGGGGACCTGCCCCGCACTTTCACACGACCTTCAGCGAGACCTTCATCGTTGAGGAAGGTGAAGTCGACTACTTCGATGGGCGGGCCTGGCGAACACTGCTGCCCGGCGACACCGCGCATGCCGCGATGGGTGACGTCCACGCGCTCCGGAAGGAGCGCGCCGAACCTGCCACCCTCCTCATGGCACTCTCGCCAGGCGTACCCCGCGAGGAGTACTTCGCGCAGCTCGCCACCGTGAACGAGCGGGACCAGAGCCGGCTTCACGAAGCCCACGACAACCATTTCGTCGACGACTACGAACGGTGATGGCACCGGCACGGCATACACCCCGCCCCCGACCCACTACCTGGAATGCGCTCGTAGAACTGCTCCCGAGAGGCGAGACAACCCATGCTCAGCAACATCGCCACTGTGTTCGCCGGACTGATCGGCGCGGGCATCATCTTCATGGGCGCCCTCGCCTTCTGGGCGCCGCAGGCTGCGGTCGGGTTCGGCATCCCCGACACGCCGACCGAGGACCGCAGCTTCCACGCCTGGCTGTCCGTCAAGGCCGTGCGCGAGATTGCCTCAGGGCTCTTCATCTTCATCCTGCTGGCCGGCGGGACAACCCACCTGCTGGGCTGGTTCATGCTTGCCGCCAGCGCCATACCCGTCGGTGACGCGGTGATCGTGCTGCGCAGCAACGGGCCCAAGTCGGCCGTCTACGGCATCCACGGCGCCACCGCCGTGGTGATGCTGACGATCAGCGCGCTCCTGCTCATCGCGTAAACCACGTGGTCCGGCGGCCGGCGCTCTTCGACGCGTCCCGCCATCGCCGCACCAGCCATCCAGCAGCCGGTCGACGTTGGACCAGAACAGCGCGGTCAGGCCGCGCCGGTCCTCGGCTCGGCGAGAACCTGCTGAAGCAGCAGCGTGTTGCCGTGCACCAGCGCGGACCGCAGCAGGCGCAGGGCCGGCATCGAGGTTTCGGCGTGATCCTTGTCCGGCCGGTCAGGGCGCCGTCCTTGCCGTAGTGCGGCACGGTGTTCCTTCGCATTTTCTGAGAACTCGAAAAGGGAGACGACGATGACGATCAACGATCTGCGCGGTGTCCTCAAAGGGCGCGTGCTCCTGGCCGATGATGACGGCTTTGAACAGGCGGCCACCGCGTGGAATCTGACCGTCAGGCAGCCCGTGGCGGCCGTGGCGGAGGCCGCGGACGCCGATGACGTGGCGGCGCTCGTGCGTTACGCGCGGCGGGCGGGTATGACGGTGACCGCCCAGCCGAGCGGGCATGGTGCCTCTGGTGATGTGGAAGGCCTGATCCTGCTGCGTACCGGCCTGCTGAACGAGGTGGAGGTACGCGCGGGGGAACGCGTGGCCCGGGTGGGCGCGGGCGTGAAGTGGGGGCAGGTGCTGGCGGCGGCCGGTCCGCTGGGTCTGACCGGCCTGTCCGGCAGCGCGCCGGGGGTCAGCGTGACCGGCTACACCCTGGGCGGTGGGGTCGGCTGGTTCAGCCGCAAGTACGGCTTCGCCTCCGACAGCGTGCGGGCCATCGACATCGTGGACGCCGATGGCGAGCCGGGCCGGGTGACCGCCGAGTCCGATCCCGAGCTGTTCTGGGCGCTGCGCGGCGGTGGCGGGGACTTCGCGGTGGTGACCGCCCTCGAACTCGAGCTGTATCCCGCGCCAGTCCTGTACGGCGGGCGCGTGATCTGGCCGGAGCACCGGACCAGGGAGGTGTACGACGCGTTCCTGGAGATCACCGCCGAGGCGCCGCGTGAACTCAGTGTCTGGATCAACCGGCTCCAGCCACCCGGCGCGTCGCCGATGGTCACGCTGGATCTGGCCTACCTGGGTGAGGCGGCCCAGGGGGAGGACCTGCTGGCGCGCATCGACAAGATCGAGGGCGCGATCTCCGACAGCCGCGGCGTCGTCCCGGTTGCCGACCTGGGTGACATCACCGCCGAGCCCACCGATCCGACCCCATCCATCGCCCGCGGGGAGCTGCTCACCGGCCTGGACGCGGACGCGGTGGAGCTCCTGCTGGCCAAGCCGGTCGAACCACTCATCAACGTGCAGATCAGGCACCTGGGCGGGGCGCTCGCCGAGTCGGGCGGCGGGGGCGGTGCGAGCGGCGCGGTGGCTGAGCCGTACCTGCTCGGCCTGCTGGGTCTCGGCCTGCCGCACGCGGCCGATGCGACGCGCGCCAAGCAGGCCGAGGTCGTGGCCGACCTGGAGGCCTACATCAGCGGCCGCAAGCCGTACACCGTGCTGTCCCCCGGTGACACGGCGGCGAACTCCTTCTCCGGCAACGCGCTCGCGCGGTTGCGGGAGATCAAGCGGGCCCGTGACCCGCACAACGTGTTCCGCGCGAACTACCCCGTGCTCGGATAGATCGGTTCCCAGCAGGTCACGGCCCCTCCGCCCACCCGGGGCGGCGACGGCCTGCCGCCGATCCCTGCGTAACAGCAGCTCAGGGCCATATCCGATGTTCCTCTCCGCGACGTCTCATCGGACCGCGAAACGGCCGTCGATGAGCACGGAGCGGACGAGCCCGGACGCGAGTTCGTTCAGCGCTGCCGCCAGGGGTACACGCAACAGCACGAGGTCGGCGGGCAGGCCCGGCCGTACCCGCCGAGCGGGTCCGCCCGGATCGTCGGGCGGGGCGAGGTAGGCGTCGAGGGCGCGGGCCGGTGTGAGGCGTTCCGCCGGGCCGGCCACTCGCCCGGCCGGGGTGCGGCGTCGCACCGCGGCGGCGATCACCGTCCAGGGGTCGAGGGGCCCGTACGGCGCGTCGCTCGACAGGGCCAGCGGGACCCCGGCCCAGGCGAGGGACGCGCAGCGGTAGAGGTCGACGTGGTCGTATGCGGGGAGATCGCGCAGGTAGTCGTCGCCCCGATGGGCGAGGAACCCGGGCTGGGTCACCACGCGCAGGCCTCGGCGGGCCAGTTCGGGGACGAGTTCGGCCGGGACGAGCGCGGCGTGCTCGACGCGGTCGCCGGGCCGTACGCCCGCCTCGCCGAGGGCGGCGAGCAGGATGACCAGCGCCTCGCGGGTGACACAGTGCGCGGCGATCGCGCGTCCAGCCGCGTGCGCGGCGCGGATTCGCTCGGTGAGGTCCTCGAGGGAGGGCAGCCCCGAGTCGGCTATCACGATCTTGTGCGGCCCGGCCGTGGGCAGGCGGCCCTCTCCGTCCTCGGGGGCCGGGCCGTTGGAAGGGGGCGCCAGCGGCGCGCCGAGCAGGTGCACCCGCTGGGGAAGCGCGCCCCCGCGCATGGCCGCGGTGATCGCCGCGACCGCGTCGGCGTCGAGGTCGGGGGTGGCGTCGGTGACCGCGGTGATGCCGAGACGGGTGAGGGCGGCGCCCACCGAGGCGAGATCCGGTGGTCCGGCGGGCGGCAGCCGTTCGCGCAGCCAGTCGTCGGCCCGCCAAAGCCGCCCGGTCACGGCGCCGTCGTGGTCCCGCTCGATCCCGGGGTGATCCCCGGGACCGATGTCGGCCGCCGCCAGGGCGGCGGTGTTGAGCATCCAGAGGGCGCCGCTGCGGTGCTGGATCCGCACCGGCCGGTGCGGGTGCACGTGATCGAGGGCGGCGGCGTCGAGATCCCCGGCGACGGTCTCGACGTACCCGACGCCGCGGATCCAGCCGTTTCCGTCAGGGCGGGCCGCTGTGAGCGCCGCGGCGAGGCCGTCGCGATCGGTCACCTCCGGCGGTCCGCAGCGTACGGAGCGGTCCAGCGCGGCCAGGGCGTTCAGGTGCAGATGGTGGTCGCAGAGCCCGGGCAGCAGCGCCCCGCCCCGGCAGTCGTGCTCGACCTCCCCGGGGCGCCGGGTGAGGGCGGATCCGATCTCCGTGACCAGGCCGTCGTGGACGCGTACGTCGACGCGGGTGCTGCCGTCGAGCTCCGCGTCGCGCAGCAGCACACCTCTCACCCCGCTCCCGTCGGCGGCGGAGGTCATGGCACCGGGATTCCGAGTTCTCGCAGCACCTCGACTGTGTGCTCCCCGCTGTCCGGCGCCCGTCCACGGGCCTGCCGCCGCCGGGGCGCGGCGACCGGAACCCGGCCGGACGAGGTGTCCACCACCCATTCGCCGTTCCGGCGGCGCGCGGCGGGGGAGAACGGCGCCGTGCCGCCGGGGGCCAGGGTCGGGTCGCGGGGCGTCAGGGTCGCGGCGACGACATCCGACATGGCGATGTCCCAGAGCACACCCGCGCCGTCGGCGGGCGCGGTCGCGGCGAGGACGGCGGCGGTCAGCCCGGTGAGCGGATCGGCGATCGCGTCACCGCAGAACACCGGAGTGCCGTCGGTGTCCCGTGCGACGAGGCCGTTCGCGGCGGCGACGTCGTCGCCGAAGCCGATCCGGCCGGACGCCCGGCCGTACGCCGTGATCGACACCCAGGCGGTACCGGCCGCGACCGCGGCCTCGGCGTCGAGCCCGAAGCCCGCGAGCGCACGGGGCCGGGAAGCCTCGATGACGATGTCGGCCGCGTCGACCAGGTCGGCCAGCGCGTGTCGTCCGCGTGGGGCGGCCGGATCGAGGACGACCGAGCGATGGCCCGCGTGCAGCAGCCGGTAGAACTCGGCGTTCCCGCGACGCGCGCCGTCCGGCCGCTGGGGAGTCTCCACCTTGACGATCCGCGCGCCGGCGAGGCCGAGCAGGTGGGCGCAGAGCGGCCCGGCCCACAGCGCGCTGAAGTCGACCACCAGTAGCCCGGCGAGCGGACGGGGCCGCAACGGCCGCGGCAGCGTCGGCGGACTGGTCGGCGGCCGGACCGGTCCGGCCGCGACGCCGAGCAGTCCGGCTCGCTCGGCGAGCTCGGCGCCCGTGTGCTCGCGCAGCCAGTCGGTGACCGCGGGCCACGGGTCTTCTCCTACATCGGCGCAGGTCAGGGCGCCCAGCAGTGCGGGATCATCGGGGCGGGCGCAGGAGACCGCCGCCCAGCCGTCCGCGGTGGGCAGGAGCCGGCAGGCGCCGCCCGCCGACACCGTGCCGCGACGCCGGTGGCCGGTGAACGCCGCCCGCTCGGCGAGCAGGGCCGCCCCATCCAGCCGGACCGCCCCGTCTACCTGAGCCGTACGGGCGGCCGTACTGTCCGGTGACCCCGATGTGAGCTCGGCGAACCGGGCCGACAACGCGCGGGCCACGCTCGCGGCCCGACCCGGCGGCACCAGTGGCGGCCCGTCCGCTCTGCCGGTCAGCGCGACAAGCCCGCTGCTCGCCCAGTCGGCCACCGGATCGTCGCCGACCCGGTCGGCATTGACATGTCGGTCATTGCGGACATTATGGGCGTCTGTCGGCACGTCCCGAAGATACACTTCCGGACGTGTCCGACTCCGCCGGTGCTGAGACAGGCCGGTGCCGAGACAGACCCGGTCCCGGGACAGGTTCCTCCCCGGGGAGACGCGGGTCCGCTGGGCACGGGAGAGGTGAGCATGATGACCCGCCCGATGGTGGGCGCCGATGAGTGACCTGCCGATCCTGTCCGTCGCCGACCTCGCGGACGGCGCCGCCGACGGGCCGCTGCTCGACGCGGAGGGTCGGGTCTCCGATCCGCTCATGGCCGTACGGCTGGACGGTGCGGCGGACGCCGTGACCCTGGACCGGGCCGTGGCACGGGCCGCCGTCCGGGATCGGCTCCTGGTCGGCCTCGCCGCGGGGCCGCCGCCCGCGCGGACAGCCGTACTGCTGGGCGCGCTGGATGTCACCCTCGCCGGGGCAGCCGATGGGGCCGTGCGGGAGTGCGTCACGGTTCGCGATCCGGAGGAGCGGCTGTTCGTCCTCTCCGCGGCGGCGACACGCAATCCGCACGCGTCGACGGTCCTCGGGCAGGTGCTCAGGGCGGGAGCGACGCTCACGGTCGGCCGCGCGCTGGATGTGGAGTCGTTCGCCTACTCGACGCTGCTCGGCGGGCCGGAGTTCCGCCGCTGGCTCGATGGCCGCCGTCGTCGCGACGTCCCGCCGGCAGTCCACGATCCGGTGCTTGTGGGCCGGGACGGCGACCGGCTGCTGATCACGCTGAACCGGCCGGAGCGGCGCAACGCCTACGGCAGGGAAGTGCGCGACGCCCTGGTCGACGCCCTGCGCATCGCCGTGTTCGACGACACGGTCGTCCAGGTGGTGCTCGACGGCGCCGGGCCGTCCTTCTGCTCGGGCGGAGACCTCGACGAGTTCGGCACCGCCCCCGACCTCGCCACCGCTCACCTGATACGCACCCGGGCGGGCGCCGGCCGGCTCATGCACGAACTCGCGTCGCGGATCGAGGTGCGGGTGCACGGGAGCTGTGTCGGCGCGGGGATCGAGCTGCCCGCCTTCGCCGGAACCGTCGTGGCGGACCGCCGGACCACCTTCCGGCTGCCCGAGGTGGGCATGGGGCTGATCCCCGGCGCGGGCGGCACGGTCGGCATCCCCCGGCGCATCGGCCGCTGGCGGGCTCTCGACCTGGCCCTGTCCGGTCTGCCGGTCGACGCGGAGACCGCCCTGGCCTGGGGTTTGATCGACCACATCGCCTGATCGCCGGCCGGAGCGCTAAGGGCGGGTCAGGTAGCGGCGGAGGCCGCTCAGCGAGGAGTCGAGGAGCCGGGGCAGCGAGCTGTCCTCCTCCTCGAGCCACTGCTCGTACGCCGAGAGCGCCAGTGCCAGGCTCACATGCCCGATGGTGCGCGGCAGCAGGGCGTCGGCGGTCGTTCCGCATCTCCCGGCGACGTACTCGGCGATGACGTTCCGCCATGCGGCGTACTTGAGCGCCGAGTGGGCCTGCAACGCCGGAGTGGTGAGCAGCAGCCGCATCCGCTGGCGATGTTGCGGGATCGCGGCTTCGTCCAGGTGGTTGAAATCGAGGATGGCCCGGTGCACCGCCTCGTACAGCGGGATGTCGGGCGGGGAGGCCGCCAGATGGGCATGCAGGCGGACCAGGCCGGCCTCGAACTGCCCCCAGGGGATGTCGTTCTTGGAGGGGTAGTAGCGGAACAGCGTCCGCCTGCCGATGCCGGCCGCCTCGGCGATGGCGTCGACCGTGGTCTCCTCGAACCCGCGCTCGCCGAAGAGGCGGAACGCCGCCTGTTCGATCGCGGAATGGTCGGTTGTCGGGGGGCGACCCCGCTGGTGTGCGGATGGGCTGGTCACAGGAACGTAAAGCTATCAGCCCCTCGGGGCTTCCCTTTTGGCACTCAATGCCCTTAAATGTTTAAAAGTTTCTGCATCCGGTGCCGTTAATACGGCATCAGTCGAGGAGTCGTCATGCGAGACAGGACCATCCCGGCCACGCCGCACGCGAACGAGATCGCCCCAGAGGAGGTGACGGCGGAGACGCTGATCGAAGAGGTGTCGATCGACGGCATGTGCGGCGTCTACTGATCGGCGGTCGGATCAAGTGATGACGAACCCGCTCGACGAGGCATGGGAGCTGTCTCCCAGTGTGGCGTTGCGGCCGGAGCCGTTCGGGGCGCTGGCGTACCACTTCGGCAACCGGAGGCTGACCTTCCTCAAGCGCCGGGAGCTGGTCGCGGTCGTGCGCGGCCTCGGCTCCCACGCGGACGCGCGAGGCGCGTTGCGCGGTGCCGAGGTGCCCGCCGACCAGTGGCCGGCGTACGCCGAGGCGCTGCGCGGCCTGGCGTCCGCCGACATGATCCGTCCGCGTACGGCCCGAGAGACGACGGCCGCCCCCCTGGAACCGGCCGCCGCCCCCCGGACCGTCTCGCCCGCCGGACGGGCCGGGTCGGCGACCGGGTCGCTCGTCGAGCGGTTCGAGTACGGCCTGGCCGCGCCGATCTGCCTCACCTGGGAGCTGACGTACGCGTGCAACCTGTCGTGCGTGCACTGCCTGTCGTCCTCAGGCCGGCGCGATCCCCGGGAGCTGACCACCGCACAGTGCGAGGCGGTGATCGACGAGCTGCGGGCCATGAAGGTCTTCTACGTCAACATCGGCGGTGGTGAGCCGACGGTCCGGCCGGACTTCTGGCACCTGCTGGAGTACGCCGTGGCCAATCAGGTCGGGGTGAAGTTCTCCACCAACGGAGTGCGCATCACCCCCGAGCGTGCGCGGTTCCTGGCGTCCACCGACTACGTCGACGTGCAGGTCTCGCTCGACGGCGCCACCGCCGAGGTCAACGACCGGGTGCGCGGCCGCGGGTCGTACGCGATGGCGATGCGGGCGCTGGACAACCTGGCCGAGGCCGGGTTCGCCGACGCGAAGGTGTCGGTGGTGGTGACCCGCGAGAACGTGGGCCAACTCGACGAGTTCAAGGCGATCGCCGACGCGCGCGGGGCGACGTTGCGGCTGACCCGGCTGCGCCCGTCCGGCCGTGGCGCGGACGTGTGGGATGAGCTGCACCCCACGGCCGCGCAGCAGCGTGAGTTGTACGAGTGGTTGCTGCGGGCAGGGGAGAACGTCCTCACCGGCGACTCGTTCTTCCACCTCGCCGGATACGGCGAGACGTTGCCGGGGCTGAACCTGTGTGGGGCGGGCCGGGTGGTCTGCCTGATCGACCCGGTCGGGGACGTTTACGCGTGCCCGTTCGCGATCCACGACACGTTCCACGCCGGCAACGTGCTTCATGACGGCGGGTTCGCCGGGGTCTGGCGCACGTCGGAGCTGTTCGGGGGGCTGCGGTCCCCGCAGACCTCCGGCGCCTGCACGAGCTGCCACTTCTTCGACTCCTGCCGTGGCGGATGCATGGCGGCGAAGTTCTTCACGGGCCTGCCGCTGGACGGCCCCGATCCGGAGTGCGTGCAGGGCCACGCCGAGCAGGCGCTCGCGGCCGCCGGACGCATGGCGCCCAAGCCCGGTCAGGACCATTCCCATCGCACTGTTCCGCGGCAGGTCGTCCGCCCGGGACGGGCCGAGCCGGTTCTGCTGCAGATCGGGTCCGGGCCGGCCCCTGCCGCTCCGCCGGTGCGCGCCTGCGCAGAAAGCCCTCTGGCCGGGTTGACCGTACCCGCGGGTTCCTCCACGGGCGCGCAGTAGAGAGAGGTTGTCGTGTTCGGAAACTCATGGTTCGAGACAGTGGCCGAGGCGCAGCGCCGGGCTCGGAAGCGGCTGCCGAGGTCGGTGTACAGCGCGCTGCTGGCCGGGTCGGAGAAGGGCGTCACCTACGACGACAACGTGGCCGCGTTCGCCGAGCTCGGCTTCGCGCCGCATGTGGCGGACCTGCCCGCAAAGCGGGATCTGACCACGACGGTGATGGGCCAGGAGATCGCGCTGCCCGTGCTCATCTCCCCGACCGGGGTGCAGGCGGTGCATCCCGATGGGGAGGTGGCGGTCGCCCGCGCGGCCGCGGCACGGGGGACGGCCATGGGGCTGAGCTCGTTCGCCAGCAAGCCGGTGGAGGAGGTCGTCGCGGCCAACCCGCGGACCTTCTTCCAGATGTACTGGATGGGCGACCGCGATTCCATGGTGCGGCGGATGGAGCGGGCCCGCGCGGCCGGGGCCAAGGGCCTGATCGCCACGCTCGACTGGTCGTTCTCCAACGGCCGGGACTGGGGCAGCCCGTGGATCCCCGAACGGCTGAACCTCAAGGCGATGGTCCGGTTCGCCCCGCAAGGGCTGAGCCGTCCGGGGTGGCTGTTCGACTACGCCAGGACGCGCCGGCTGCCGGACCTGACCACCCCCAACCTCGCCGACGCCGGGCAGCCGGCGCCGACGTTCTTCGGCGCGTACGGCGAATGGATGGGCACGCCGCCTGTGACATGGGAGGACGTGCGATGGATGCGCGAGCAGTGGGACGGGCCGTTCATGCTCAAGGGCATCTGCCGGCTCGACGACGCCAAGCGCGCTGTCGACGCGGGGGTCACGGCGATCTCGGTGTCCAACCACGGTGGAAACAACCTGGACGGCACCCCTGCGTCGATCCGGGTGCTGCCGGGCATCGCGCAGGCGGTCGGCGACCAGATCGAAGTGCTGCTGGACGGCGGCGTACGGCGTGGCGGCGACGTGGTCAAGGCGCTCGCGCTCGGCGCCAGGGCGGTGATGATCGGGCGCGCCTACCTGTGGGGTCTGGCGGCGAACGGCCAGGCCGGGGTGGAGAACGTGCTCGACATCGTGCGCGGCGGGATCGACTCGGCCCTGCTGGGGCTCGGCCGCGCGTCGATCCACGATCTGACGCCCGACGACGTGGTGATCCCGCCCGGATTCACCCGGGCGCTCGGCGCGGACTTCTAGTGCCGTGGAACCGATGACGAGCCGCGACCTGGCGGACCTGCCGTGGCCGGCGCTGCCGCCGTCGCCGATGGTGTTGGTGCCGCTGGGGTCCACCGAGCAACACGGCCCGCACCTGCCGCTGCACACCGACACCACCATCGCCACGGCGGTGGCCGAGGGGGCGGCAGCCGGTCTCCGCGGCGCCCAGCCGGACCGGGCGCTCCTGGTGGCGCCCGCGGTCGCCTACGGCGCCAGTGGCGAGCACCAGGGCTTTTGCGGCACCGCGTCGATCGGGCACGAGGCGCTGCGGTCGCTGCTGGTCGAGCTGGTGCGGTCCCTGTCGCTCTGGGCCGGACGCGTCGTCTTCGTCAACGGCCACGGCGGCAACCTGCCGACGGTCGCCGCCGCGATCTCGCAGCTGCGGTACGAGCGGCATGACGCGTCCTGGGTGCCCTGCGCGGTCGAGGAGATGGACGCGCACGCGGGGCATGCCGAAACGTCCCTGATGCTGCACCTGGCCCCGCGCCTGGTGCGCATGGGCCAGGCCGAGGCGGGGAATTCCACCCCGCTCACCGACCTGATGCCCCGGCTCGTGGCGGAGGGCGTGGCCGGTGTGTCGCCCTGTGGCGTGCTCGGCGATCCGA
This sequence comes from Microtetraspora glauca, assembly GCF_040656155.1. Classification (NCBI taxonomy): domain Bacteria; kingdom Bacillati; phylum Actinomycetota; class Actinomycetes; order Streptosporangiales; family Streptosporangiaceae; genus Microtetraspora; species Microtetraspora glauca. Next base: position 121,240 of record NZ_JBFALK010000016.1, on the reverse strand, counting down.
CCACGGCCACCGCCGGGGAGGGGCGGCGGATCCTGACCCGGATGATCGGCGATGTGGTCGCCCGCGTCGAGCACGGGCAGGTGGACCGGCACGGTTGCCTCCTGTCATCGGACCCGGCGGCGTCGGGCCTCAAGTGAGCGGACCTCAAGTGAGCGGGGCAGAGGTGAGCGGGGCACAGGTGAGCGGGCCGATCGGAGCGACTTCGGCCCGGGAGACCCCGGCGGAGCGGGTCGCGCTGGTGACCGGGGCGGCCCGGGGCATCGGCGCGGCCACCGTCAGCGCCCTTGCCTCCCGGGAGTACCGGGTGGTGGCGGTCGACTCGTGCGCGGGGGAGGGGCCGGGGCGTCCCGAGGGCGTCGCCTACCCGCTCGCCACCGCCGACGACCTGATGGCGCTGGCGGACGCGCACCCCGGCCGGGTCCTGTCGTACGTCGCGGACGTGCGCGACCGAGACGCGCTCGCGGCGGCGGCCTCGCTTGCCGTCGACCGCTTCGGCCGGTTGGACGCCGCCGTGGCCGCGGCGGCGGTCATCGCCGGCGGCCTGCCGTTGTGGCGGACCCCGCCCTCGCACCTGCGATCCCTGTGGGAGGTCGACGTGATGGGCGTGTGGAACACCGCCGCGGTGTGCGTCCCGCACATGCTGGCCGGCCCCGATCCGAGGGGATGCCGGTTCGTCGCCGTTGCCTCGGCCGCCGCCTCGCACGGACTGTTCCACCTGACTGCCTACAACGCCGCGAAACACGCGGTGGTCGGGCTGGTCCGCGGCTTGGCGGCCGACCTGGTGGGGACCGGTGTGACCGCGACCGCCGTCTCTCCCGGATCGACCCGCACGCCCATGCTCGCCGCCACCGCCGACCTGTACGACCTGGACGGTGTGGACGGCTTCGCCGCCTCCCAACTCATCCGCCGGCTGATCGACCCCACCGAGATCGCCGAGGCCATCGCGTTCTGCTGCTCCCGTGAGGGCGGCGTGGTGAACGGATCGGTGATCTCGGCGGACGGAGGATTCACCCCATGACCACACCCCTGCCCGAGGGTTTCGTCGTCCGGCTGAACCGCAACGTCCGCGTCCGCGACGGCGGGCGGACGCTCGTGGGCGGTGCCCCCACTCGCGTGGTCACCCTGTCGCCGACGGCCAGGAGACTTCTCGCCGACCGGACGATCAGAGTCCGCGACCGCATGTCGGCCGTGCTCGCCGACCGGTTGCTGGAGACCGGGATGGCCGACCCCGTCGTGGCCGAACTCCCCGGCCTCGACGCCTCCCAGGTGACGTTCGTCGTACCGGTCCGCGACCGCCCCGCCGCACTGGACCGGCTGCTGACCAGCATCGGCGACCGCAACCGTGTGATCGTCGTCGACGACTGCTCGCACGATCGGGCGGCTGTCGCCGAGGTGGCCGCCGCCCACCGTGCCGAACTCGTCGCCCTGCCGGTCAACGTCGGGCCCGCCGCCGCACGCAACGAGGGCCTCAGGCGGGTCACGACCCCGTTCGTCGCCTTCACGGACTCCGACATCGTCCTCGAACCGGGCACGGTGTCGATCCTGCTCAGGCACTTCAACGACTCCCGGGTGGCGATGGCCGCCCCTCTCGTGCTGGCCCTGCCTGACGATCGTGTGGCTCGACGGCCGGAAGGCTGGGTCGGCCGCTACGAGGAGGCCCGTTCCTCCCTCGCCCTCGGGCCGGACCCGGGGACCGTACGGCCCCGCGCGCCCGTCTCCTGGGTCCCCAGCGCCTGCCTGGTCGCCCGCGTCGACGCTCTCGAAGACGGCTTCAGCGCCGACATGCGCGTCGGAGAGGACGTCGATCTGGTGTGGCGGCTCGTGGAGCGGGGCTGGCGGGTCCGCTACGAGCCCGGTGCGACCGTGCGACACGAGCACCGGACGGCCGTCTCCGACTGGCTCGGGCGCAAGGCGTTCTACGGCACGGGCGCGCACCTGCTGGCGCAGCGGCACGGCAGCGATGTGGCGCCCGCCGTGCTGGCCCCGTGGAGTGCCGGATTCGCTCTCGCGCTGCTCGCGCAGCGCCGCTGGTCCCTGCCGGTCGCCGCGGTGATCTTCGCGGCGGCCGCGGCGCGCATCTCGGCGAAGGTCGAGGGGAGCGACCACCCGGTGCGGTTCGCCTCGTCCCTGACGGCGAGCGGAGCCGCCGCCGCCGTCTGGCAGACGACGGGCCTGCTGCTGCGCCACTGGTGGCCCCTCGCCGCCGTCGGATGCGTCTTCTCCCGGAGGATGCGGAGGGCGGTGGCCGCCGCGGCCGTGCTGGACACGGTGGGGGACTATCGCCGCACGCGACCACGTCTCGACCCGGTCCGTTTCGCGATCGCGCGCCGTCTCGACGACGCCGCCTACGGATACGGCGTGTGGTACGGCGCCATCAAGGGGCGCTCGCCGAAGGCCCTGCTGCCGGACATCCGGTGGACGACGGTCGGACGATCAGGCCGGTCGGCGTCCACCCGCACGTCGAGTTGACCCGACCATTCATCACTGGAGGAACAGATGCCCGGAAACAGCTCCGGCATGGATATAGGAATGCGCGCCGGGCATGGCGGCCTGGCCGCGTCGGGGAGGAATGAGGAGCTGTGACCAAGCAGGTTCAGCAACTCGACCGCGTGATCATCCGGTTCGCGGGTGACTCCGGCGACGGAATGCAGCTCACCGGTGACCGGTTCACGGCGGAGACGGCCCAGTTCGGCAACGACCTGTCGACGCTGCCCAACTTCCCGGCGGAGATCCGCGCGCCTGCGGGCACCCTGCCGGGCGTGTCGAGTTTCCAGTTGCACTTCGCCGACCACGACATCCTGACCCCCGGCGACGCCCCGAACGTGCTGGTCGCGATGAACCCGGCGGCGTTGAAGGCGAATCTGGCCGATCTGCCCCGCGGGGCGGACATCATCGCCAACATCGACGAGTTCACCAAGCGCAACCTGGTCAAGGTGGGCTACGCCGGCAACCCGATCGAGGACGACTCCCTCGCCGAGTGGCGCCTGCACGCGGTGCCGTTGACCTCGCTGACGGTGCGGGCGCTCGAGGGCTTCGACATCTCCAAGAAGGACGCCGAGCGGGCGAAGAACATGTTCGCGCTCGGGTTGTTGTCGTGGCTGTACAGCCGGCCTACCGAGGGGACGATCGCGTTTCTGGAGGCGAAGTTCGCGCGCAAGCCGGAGATCGCCAAGGCGAACATCGCGGCGTTCCAGGCGGGCTGGAACTACGGCGAGACGACCGAGTCGTTCTCGACCTCGTATGAGATCAAGCCGGCCACGCTGCGCCCGGGGACCTACCGGAACATCTCCGGCAACCAGGCCCTGGCGTACGGGCTGATCGCGGCGTCGGTGCAGGCGAGGCTGCCGCTGTTCCTCGGCTCGTATCCGATTACTCCGGCCTCCGACATCCTGCACGAGCTGTCCAGGCACAAGCACTTCGGGATCCGTACGTTCCAGGCCGAGGACGAGATCGCCGGTGTCGCCGCCGCCCTGGGGGCGGCCTTCGGCGGGTCGCTGGGTGTGACCACGACATCCGGGCCGGGCGTCGCGCTGAAGGCCGAGACCGTGGGGTTGGCGGTGACGACGGAGTTGCCGCTGATCGTCGTGGACGTGCAGCGGGCCGGCCCGTCGACCGGCATGCCGACCAAGACCGAGCAGACCGACCTGCTGATGGCGATGTTCGGCCGCAACGGCGAGTCGCCGGTGCCGGTGTTCGCCCCAGCCACCCCGTCGGACTGCTTCACGATGGCGGTCGAGGCCGCGCGGATCGCGGTGAAGTACCGCACGCCGGTCATGTTGTTGTCGGACGGCTACCTGGCCAACGGGTCCGAGCCGTGGCGCATCCCCGAGATCGACGAACTGCCGGACATCTCGGTGCGGTTCACCACCGCACCCAACGGCGACGACGGCACCATGTATCTGCCTTATCTGCGCGACCCGGCCACGCTGGCCCGTCCGTGGGCCGTACCCGGCACTCCGGGGTTGGAGCACCGGATCGGTGGCATCGAGAAGGCCGACGGCAGCGGCAACATCTCCTACAACCCGAACAACCACGACCGGATGGTCCGGCTGCGTCAGGCCAAGATCGACGGGATCGACGTCCCTCCGCTGGAGGTGGACGACCCGGACGGGGACGCGAGGGTGCTGGTGCTCGGCTGGGGCTCCACCTACGGGCCGATCGCGGCGGCGGTGCGGCGGGTGCGCAAGGACGGCGGCAAGGTCGCCCAAGCCCACCTGCGGCACCTCAACCCGCTGCCCGCCAACACCTGTGAGGTGCTGCGCTCCTACGACAAGGTGCTGCTGCCGGAGATCAACCTCGGCCAGCTCGCCATGCTGCTGCGGGCCCGTTTCCTGGTCGACGTGATCACCTACAACCAGGTGCGCGGGCTCCCGTTCAAGGCCGCCGAACTCGCCGCCGTGATCCAGGACGTGATCGACAGTGACTGACACCACCAACGGGAGCCTCAACGGCAAGGGCCTTGCCCTCATCCCCCGCGCCGAGGGCAAGCAGACGCTGAAGGACTTCAAGTCCGACCAGGAGGTCCGGTGGTGCCCGGGCTGCGGCGACTACGCCATCCTGGCCGCGGTGCAGTCCTTCCTGCCGGAGCTGGGGCTCAAGCGGGAGAACATTGTGTTCGTCTCCGGCATCGGCTGCTCGTCCCGGTTCCCGTACTACCTCAACACCTACGGCTTCCACTCGATCCACGGGCGTGCCCCGGCGATCGCGACCGGGCTGGCCGCCTCCCGGCCCGACCTGTCGGTGTGGGTGATCACCGGCGACGGCGACGCCCTGTCCATCGGCGGCAACCACCTGATCCACGCGCTGCGCCGCAACGTCAACCTGAACATCCTGCTGTTCAACAACAGGATCTACGGCCTGACCAAGGGGCAGTACTCGCCCACCTCCGAGGTCGGCAAGATCACCAAGTCGACGCCGATGGGCTCGCTGGACAAGCCGTTCAACCCGATCTCGCTGGCACTGGGGGCCGAGGCCGGGTTCGTCGCCCGGACCATCGACTCCGACCGTAAGCACCTGCAGAGCGTCCTGCGCCAGGCCGCCGCCCACCGGGGCACGTCGCTGGTGGAGATCTACCAGAACTGCAACATCTTCAACGACGGCGCCTTCGACACGCTCAAGGACCCCGCCACCCGGGACGAGATCACGATCCGGCTGGAGCACGGGCAGCCGATCGTGTTCGGCACCGGCGACAACGAGCAGGCCGTGCGGCTGTCGCCATACGGCGGGGTCGAGGTCGTCCGCCGCTCGGAGGCGTCCGACGACCAGATCCTCGTCCACGACGCCCACAATCCGGACCCGTCGCCGGCCTTCGCGTTGTCCAGGTTGGACGAGCCGGCGTTCCAGCACGTGCCGATCGGTGTCTTCCGCTCCATCGACCGGCCGTCGTACGACCACCTGCTGAACGAGCAGGTCCGGGCGGCCACCGCCGACAAGGGCGCGGGCAGCCTCGCCGACCTGCTCCACGGCGGCGACACCTGGCAGATCAACTGATCAGCGAGTCCACCGAGCTCACCAAGCTCCAGCACGACCCTCCTGACCGCACTGGCCGTCGAGCTGCCCAGGAAGATCCTTGAGCTCACGGCACCAGCTGAACAACAGAGAGATCGAACGCCTGGTGACACGCCCTATCGGCGTGCTCCCAGTACGACCGCCGTACGGAGTGATGTTGTGGCCTCGGCCCGCCCGGCACCGTCTCACCGACGCCGCCCTCGGCCTTGTGCGCGAGCTGTCGGCTCGGCTGGGCCACAACCTCGCCGCCATACGCCCTGGCGACCATTCACGGCGCCGCTGGACGGGTGCACGGCGAGCTCGCGATGCTCCGCATCACGGTCGCGCCGTCCACCGTCGGGGAAATCCTCAGGGAAGAATGCGCAGCCGGTACCGGACGCGGTCGGCGGCTTCGATCGATGGTCCGTCCGGAGGCGGCACCGTCCCGGCATGGTGGACCGGTCGGTCACGCCTGTCACCACTCGTCGAGCGAGCCGAAAAGCATCCACCCGGCGATCCCGGTGAAGAAGACGCCGAACACGATCTCCATGACGAGACCAACCCCGGTGTCCAGGCCGTAGGCCAAGGCATCCGTCGTCATCCTCACCGGCACGATACTCATGAACATCCAGGCGAACGTGCGGAAGGCGAGCATGAAGACCCCGTCCCACCAGCCGAACAGCAGTCCCCACAGCAGGACCCCGAGGCCGAAGAAGGCCAGGGACAGCGAGTAGCCGAGCGTTCTGCCGGACTCCGGCAGGAACCACTGTGTTTCACCCATCACCTCCACGCCGACGACCTCCCCGCGCCAGAGCCGCAGTGTGGCCGGTTGTCCCTCCCGGGCCTTGCCGTACAAGCTCGACGACACGTCGCGGGTCTGCCGGGAACCGTTGGCCCGCCGCCAGGTGACCTCGTAGTGGGTGGTCGTGGTCGTGGTCGTGTTGCCATTGGCGTCGGTGTTCGTCGTCGTCGTGGTATAGGTACGCCGCCCGACAATGGAGCCCGGCTCGTTGCCGAAACAATCGCCGGCGCCCCGCTCGCACGCCACGGCCTCGCGAAACTCCCGGGTCTGCAGATACGGTTCGGCGCCGGCGGCGAGCGCCGCCACGAGTACACCCAGACCGACCGCGACCACGATCCACCGCCCGAGGGAACGCTTGGGCAACGATACGCGGAGCGGCAGTCGACGGTACCGGCGGAGTCTCATGACCCATCCCCATGACGATCATCCATGCATGGTGTCTGTCTCCATGATGCTCGCCCGCGGTTCGTGGCGGCCCTTCCGCCGATACCTGAGTTCGATCTGGCGCATCATGTCCGCCGCGGGCCCGACGAGCGTTGTCAGTGGTGCGGTGCAGTATCGAGACACCGGCCGTATTACAGAACAGGAGATTGCGGTGTCGCCCACAAACCAGCAGGTGGCCACCCATGCGTTTCTCAGGGGCATGTACGAGGACGGGTACTTCCCGGACCATGTCGTTGACAAGGGGAAAGCGATCCTGCTGAGGCTGTGCGAGCGGATAGAGGCCGAGCGGCCGTCGGATCTGGCGGCGCTGTACGTGCTCACGGAGGCTGCGACGGAGGAGTTCAACACGCTGGAGGCGGATTTCGAGGCGGCCGGCAGCGGGATCGAGACAACTGCACGAGAGATGATCGCCGAGGATTTCTGGTTCGTGGCGTCGGCATACGGGTTCGCGGAGGCGGACGCGGAAGAGTTGGTCGCCGCCCGGGATTGGTGATTCCTCCTCGCCGGACCGCAATGGTGACCACACCACCCAGGGCCGGGTCGAAGCCGACCGCCTGCCCATCTCCCCACGCCGCGTGGCCCGCCTCCTGGCCGACCACGCTGCTCGTCTGTGACGGCCACATGGTCGTCGTCACCGGCCTGAACCTGGCCGAGGGCCGCCCATACGGATCCGGTACCCGGCATCGTCCGCGACCGCCGGGCCATGCCCTGCCTACCGGCCTCCAGGAACCAGCAGTCCATCGCCCTGCCGCAGTGCCACGTACGTGACCAAGGCGGCCGGCCCTGCCACATACTTCGTCTCCCACGCTGATAATCTAATATAGATTAAATAATGATGGGAGAGTCATGACACCTACCGCCGCACCTCGTTCGTGCCTGTCGGTTCCGGGAATGGATGCCAGGAAGATCCGCAAGGCATGGGAATCGGAGGCCGACGAGATCGTGCTCGATCTCGAGGACGCCGTACAGGCCGCGCGCAAGGCGGAGGCCCGCGACCTCGTCACCACCCTGTCCGGTCGCACGGGTTCGCGGGTCGCGGTCCGGGTGAACGCCGCCCGTTCCGCGTGGTGTCATCTGGACATCGCCGCCTGCGCCGGACCAGACGGGCCGGCCGAGTCCGTCGTGCTGCCCAAGGTGGAGAGCGCGGGGGACCTGGAGTTCCTCGACCGGCTGCTCGACGGGGCAGAGGCGGCCTCGGGGCTCGGCGAACCGCTCGGCGTGCAGGCGCTGATCGAGACCGCGAAGGGCCTGGCCAACCTGCGGGACATCGTGACGGCCACACCTCGGCTGCGCACGCTCATCCTCGGCTACGCCGACCTGGGCGCGTCGCTCGGGCGGTCGGCCGACAGGTGGTCCTACGCCCAGGACGCGGTGCTGGTCGCCGCGCGGAGCGCGGGCCTGGCGGCCATCGACGGCCCCTTTCTCGGCGTCGCCGACGATGAGGAGTTCCGCCGCCGCGCACAGCACGCGAAAGAACTCGGTTTCGACGGCAAATGGGTGATCCATCCGCGCCAGATCGGCACGGTCAACGCCGTGTTCACCCCGGGCGCGGACGAGGTCGCCCACGCCCGTGCCGTACTTGACGCCTTGCACGGCGCCGACAGGGGCGCCGTCGAGCTTGAGGGCAAGATGATCGACGAAGCGGTCGCGGTGGCGGCCAGGCGAGTCCTGGCGCGGGTGGACGGAGTGCGCCGCTGAGGGTCACACGGTCCCGATGGGCCGCCCCCGCCCGTACGGCAGGCGGCTCACCGGGTCCGCCACGGACTCATCCACGGCGCGGATCCTTCGTCGCGTCGGCGGACACCTGCACCGCCGCTCCGGATTCGATCAGGGCCGCCGCATCGGGCACACCCCACTCGTCGAGGACCTCCAGGGTGTGCCTGCCCGGGACCGGAGGGGGCGTGCCGAGCATGGTAGGGGTCAGGGAGAACCGGGGCGCGGGCGCGGGTTGAAGCAGCCCGTCGTGCTCCACGATGGAACCGCGCGCCTTGATGTGCGGGTGATGCGCGGCGTCGCGCAGGCTCATCACCGGAGCCACGCAGGCGTCGGACCCGGCGAAGATCCCCGACCACTCCGCCTGCGTCCTGGCGGCGAAAGCGGCCGCGATCCGGGCGCGTAGCGCGGGCCAGAGAGTCCGGTCATGCTGCCTGGCCGGGTCGTCGTCCAGCCCGAGTCCCGCGAGCAGCTCGACGTAGAACTTGGGCTCCAGAGCGCCGACGGCCATGTGGCGGCCATCGGCGGTTTCGTACACGGAGTAGAAGGGCGCCCCGCCGTCGAGCAGGTTGGCGCCGCGCTCGTCCACCCACGTGCCGGTGGCGAGCATCATGTGCGTCCCGGCCAGGAGGTGCGCGGCGCCGTCCACGATCGCGGCGTCGACGACCTGCCCGCGCCCGGTGCGATCCGCTTCGCGCAGGGCGGCGAGCACTCCGATCACGAGATAGTTCCCGCCGCCGCCGAAGTCACCGACCAGGTTGAGCGGTATCCGCGGCGGCCCGCCCGCTTCGCCGATGGCGTGCAGGGCGCCGGTCAGCGCGATGTAGCCGATGTCGTGGCCCGCCGTCCGTGCCAGCGGACCGTCCTGTCCCCAGCCGGTCATCCGGCCGTAGACCAGCCGGGGATTCCGCGCCTGACACTCGCCGGGACCAAGCCCCAGCCGCTCGGCGACACCCGGACGGTACCCCTCGATCAGCACGTCGGCCTCGGCGGCCATGTCCAGTACGGTCGCCACCGCCTGCGGCCGCTTGAGATCGAGGAGGATGGATTTCTTACCGCGATTCAACAGGTCGAGATGCTCGGCTCCGGGGAAGAACCCGCTGCCTCCGGGCCGGTCGACGCGGACGACCTCGGCGCCGAGGTCGGCCAGCGTCATCCCGGCGAAGGGCGCCGGTCCGATCCCGGCGAGCTCCAGCACCCTGACTCCGGACAGTGGCCCGCTGTTCATCGTCACTCCAGTCGATCCGGCGACGCGTGGCGCCGCCTGTTTGGTGAAATCACGTCCATGGGTTCCGAGCGCCCGGTCGCGAGGAGCGGGGACGGGGGATCAGGGCGTTCGGCGAGCCGGGTGCCGCTGCCCATGGATCACGCCCGGCCGGGGCGGCTCGGCCAGGTGTGATCTGCCGCTGAGGCCGTGCCGGACGAGTGACTGGGCGGTGCGGACGACCGTCTCGAACGAGCCGCGCCTGGGGTTCCACCACTCGGCCGCCCAGTTCAGGGCGCCGACCACCAGCATGTGGGCGATGCGCAGGTCGAGCTCGGGGCGGAGTTCACCGGCGTCGTCGAGGTCGCGGAAAAGGTCGCGCCACAGCTTGCCGTACTCGGCCTCCTCGGCGAGCTGGCGGGTGCGCAGATCCTCCGGAACCTGGCCCGAGTTGCGGATCAGGGCGGTGGCGAAGTCGGAGAGTTCCAGCTCGATGCGGAGGTGGGCTTCGACGGCGGCGCAGATCCGATCCATCGGGGCGGTCTCGGCGGGCAGCGCGTCGAGGGCCTGGCCGACGTGTTGCCGTACGCGCTGCGCGCCGGTCCACATGACCTCTTCGATCAGCTCTTCGCGTGACCTGAAGTAGTAATAGATCGCGGGTGCCTGGAGTTGTGCCTGGTCGGCGATGTCGCCGAGGCGTGTCCCGGCGTAGCCCTTGCGGCTGAGGACGTGCGCCGCCGCGTCGAGGATGCGCTCGCGGGTACGGCTGGACTTCGCGCCGTGCGGGTCCTTCGCGACGGGCCTCGTCCGGGGTTTTCCGTGCGCCGACCGGTCACGGGAGACGGCTCCGCCGCCCGATGGAACCGTCTGCCCATGGCCCCGGGGGATCGATGAGGGCGTGTCGATCACGTGTCGAGGCCCCCTCTGCTCACCAGCTGCGCCGCGATGACGTTGCGCTGGATCTCGTTGGTGCCCTCCCCGACGATCATGAGCGGGGCGTCGCGGAAGTAGCGTTCGACGTCGAACTCGGTGGAGTAGCCGTACCCGCCGTGGATCCGCACGGCGTTGAGCGCGATCTCCATCGCGGTCTCGGAGGCGAAGAGCTTGGCCATCCCGGCTTCGAGGTCGCAGCGCTGCCCGGTGTCGGCGCGCTCGGCGGCGTACAGCACGAGCTGGCGCGCGGCGGTGAGCTTGGTGGCCATGTCGGCGAGGTAGTTGCCGATGGACTGGTGCTTCCAGATCGGCTTGCCGAAGCTCTCGCGCTCCTGGGCGTACCGCAGGGCGTCGTCGAACGCGGCCCGCCCCACGCCAAGCGCGCGGGCGGCGACCTGGATGCGGCCGGTCTCCAGCCCCTTCATCATCTGCGCGAACCCCTGGCCTTCCACGCCGCCGAGCAACGCGGAGGCGGGAGCGCGGTAGTCGTCGAAGGACAGCTCGCAGCTCTCCACGCCCTTGTAGCCGAGCTTGGGCAGGTCGCGGGAGACCGTCAGTCCGGGGCCGTGCTCGACCAGGAGGATGCTCATGCCGGTGTGCGCCGGTTTCGCGGCCGGGTCGGTCTTGCAGAGGAGGGCGATGAGCTGGGAGCGGCGGGAGTTGGTGATCCAGGTCTTGGCGCCGTTGATCACGTAACCGTTGTCCCCATGCCGGGCGACGGTGGTCATGGCCTGCAGGTCGGAGCCGCCGCCCGGCTCGGTGAGTGCCATCGTGGCACGGACCTCACCGGTGGCCATGCGCGGCAGGTAATGTTGTCTCTGCTCCTCGGTGCCGAAGATCGAGATGAGCTTCGCGACCACCGTGTGCCCGCCCATGGCGCCGGCCAGGCTCATCCAGCCCCGGGCGAGTTCCTCGGTGACCATGACATAACAAGCGGTGGAGACCAGGACGTCGCCGTAGGGCTCGGGCACGGCGAGACCGAAGATGCCGAGTCGTTTCATCTGCTCGATCAGCGCCTCGGGGTACTCATCGGCGTGTTCCAGGTCGCGCGCGACGGGCCGGACCTCGCGGTCGACGAAGTCCCGGACCGTCGCCACGATCGCCTGCTCCTCCTCGGACAGCGCTGCCATCTCGGCTCCTCTCGTGTGCCGCCGGTCGTGTGGTCCCGGCCGGCAGCCTCGCAAATGTCTTGATACGGATGAGAATTTCGAGACCCGGGGCCGGGACGCACGGTCCCGGCCCGGAGGGCCATAGGTCGTGTCTGAGAAATCCAGCCCTGCCGCGCACGGCCCAGACGGCGCCTCGCCGCGTTGTCGCCCCACCCGCGAAAACGCCTCGCAGGCTCGGAGTTTCCGCGGGGCCCGGGAATGTCGGCCGGAGGCTCCCGCTCCGACCTTCTCCTCCGCCTTGCGAGGCATCCATCTGGATCCGCGTTCGCGACGGGCGGCATTCGTCAGACACTCCCTAGGACCGCGCCGCGACGTCCCGGCCGATGATCTCTTTCATGATCTCGGTGGTGCCGCCGTAGATGGTCTGGATCCGGGTGTCGACGAAGGCCCGGGCGACGGCGTACTCCGTCATGTATCCGTAACCGCCGTGCAGTTGCAGGCACCGGTCGACGACGCGCTTCTGCAGCTCGCTGATCCACCATTTTCCCTTGGCCGCGTCCACGGGCGTCAGCTCGCCGGCGTTGTAGGCGAGCACGCACCTGTCGGTGTAGGCCTGGGCGATGTCCAGCTCGGTCTCCATCTCCGCCAGCGCGAAGCGGGTCGCCTGGAAATCGCCTATCCGGCGGCCGAAGGCCTCGCGCTGGAAGCAGTAGTCCCTGGTCAACTCGTAGACGGCCCGCGCACCCGTCATGGACTGCGCGATGATTCCCAGCCGCTCGCGGGGCAGATGGCTCATCAGGTGTCGCAGTCCGTGCCCCTCGGTGCCCAGCAGGTTGGCCTGCGGCACCCGGACGTCCTCGAAGAACAGCTCCGCGGTGTCCTGGCCGTGCAGTCCGAGCTTGTCGAGCTTGCGGCCCCGGGTGAAGCCGGGCATCCCCTCCTCGACGACGAACAGGCTGAAGCCGCGCGACCCCGCCTCGGGGTCGGTACGCGCGGCGACGATCACCAGGTCCGCGGTGACGCCGCTGCTGATGAACGTCTTCTGCCCGGTGAGCAGCCAGGAATCGCCGTCACGCCGGGCGGCGGTGCGCATGCCCTGGAGGTCGCTGCCCGTTCCCGGCTCGGTCATCGCCAGCGCGCCGATCACGTCGCCGCCGGCGAACCCGGGTAGCCAGCGCTGCTTCTGCTCCTCGGTGGTGAGGTCCAGCAGGTAGTTCAGGACCAGGTCGTCCTGGAGCCCCAGAGTGACCGTGAAGGTCGTCGCCTGCGCGCGGGCCACCTCCTCGCACACCACCATGCGGTAGCGGTAGTCGCTCACCCCGGCGCCGCCGTACTCCTCGGGGATCTCGAGACCGGCGACGCCCTGCCTGCGCGCGGAGGCGAGAACCGCGCGGTCCATGCCGCGCTCCTCCTCCCACCGGCGGTAGTGGGGGATCACCTCGCGGACCAGGAACTCCCGTACGGTCTGCCGGAACAGCTCATGATCATCGGTATAGAGATCGCGGCGCATGATCAGCCGAGCCGCTCGATGATGGTGACATTGGCCTGGCCGCCGCCCTCGCACATCGTCTGCAGGCCGTACCGTCCGCCGGTGCGCTCCAGCTCGTGCAGCAGCGTGGTCATGATGCGGGCGCCGGAGGCGCCGATCGGGTGGCCCAGCGCGATGGCGCCGCCATTGACGTTCACGCGGGCGGGGTCGGCGCCGGTGTGCTTCTGCCAGGCCAGCACCACGCTGGCGAACGCCTCGTTGACCTCGGCCACGTCGATGTCATCGATGGTGAGGCCGGCCTTGCGCAGCGCGTGCTCGGTGGCCGGCAGCGGTGCGACCAGCAGGTTGACCGGGCTGGCGCCGCGCACGGAAAGGTGGTGGATCCGGGCCCTGGGGACGAGACCGTACGTGCGTACGGCCCGCTCGGAGGCGATCAGCAGCGCCGCGGACGCGTCGGAGATCTGGCTGGAGACCGCGGCGGTCAGCCGCCCGCCAGGCGTGAGGGGCTTCAGCCCGGCCATCTTGTCCAGCGAGGTGTCCGCGCGCGGGCCCTCGTCGTGCTCGACCCCCTCGTACGACAGGATCTCGCGGTCGAAGCGGCCCTCCCGGCGTGCCGCGACGGCCCGCCGGTGGCTCTCGAGGGAGAAGCGCTCCATGTCCTCGCGGGAGAAGCCCCACTCCTCCGCGATCATCTCCGCGCTGCGGAACTGGGAGATCTCCTCGTGGCCGTAACGGGCCTCCCAGCCCTTGCAACCGGTCCACGGGTCGGTCGCGCCGTACGGCTCGCCGGCGCCGAACGCCGACAGGATGGGGTACTGGCTCATCTTCTGCACACCGCCGGCGATGACCAGGTCGGAGGTGCCGCTCATCACCGCCTGCGCGGCGAAGTGCACGGCCTGCTGCGCCGATCCGCACTGCCGGTCGACGGTCACGCCGGGGACCGACTCGGGCAGTCCCGCGGCGAGTGCCGCGGTGCGGGCGATGTCACCGGCCTGCGAGCCGATGGCGTCCAGGCAGCCGTACACGACGTCGTCGATCGTCTCCGGGTCGAGGCCGCTTCGCTCGACCAGGGCGCGGATCGGCGCGGCGCCCAGATCGGCGGGGTGTACGGCGGCGAACCCGCCACCGCGCCGGCCGGTGGCGGTCCGGACGGCGTCAACGATGTAGGCCTCGGGCATTTCTTCCTCCATGCGATAAGTGGGGCGAATTCCACAAGAGCTGGGTGAGACTGCGGCTCAGGGCATCGCGTAACCTCCGCTGACCGAGATCACCTGCCCGGTGACCTGCCGGGCCGCCACCGGGGAGGCGAGCCAGAGCACGGATTCGGCGATGTCCCTCGCCGTGGTCAGCCGGCGCAGCGGGGTGGCCTTGAGCATGTAGTCGACCTGGCGGTCGTTGAAGATCGCGCCCTGGCCTCGCGCCCACAGGCTGGTGGCGGCGACGGCCTCCGGCCCCTCGGGGATGACCAGGCCGGGGCAGACGACGTTGGAACGGATGCCGTGCCGTCCGTGCTCCCTGGCGGTCGTCCGGGCCAGAGCGACGACGCCCGCCTTGGAGGCGCCGTAGACGCCCTGCCGGATCTCGCCGAACGCGGCGTCGCTTGCGATGTACACCAGGGACCCGCCGCCGGCCTCGCGCATCGGCCCGAGCACGGCCTGCGTGCACTCGATCGCCGCGAAGAGATTGACCTCGAAGGTGCGCTGCCATTCTGCGCGGTCGGTGTGTTCGGCGATGAACCCGGGGATGCTGATGCCCGCGTTGCTCACCAGCACGTCGATGCCCCCCCAGGCGTCCAGCACCCGGCCGGCGGCGCGGGCGGCGGCGCCCTCCTCGGCCAGGTCGGACCGTACGACCTCGACGGAGGCGGCTCCGCGGTCCAGGGCCTCGCCGCGGACCCGCCCGGCCTGCTCCCCGTCGAGGTCGCAGATGGCGATCCGCGCGCCTTCGGCGGCGAAGCCGTGCACGATGCCCCGCCCGATGTTGGAGGCGCCGCCGGTCACCAGGACCCGAGCGCCGGTGAGACCAAGATCCATGTCGCTGCGTTCCTTCGCGCTGGGGCCGGATGCTCCCGGACCGGATGGGCCGGGGTGCCACGGGTCGCGGCAGGACCCGGCCTTGTAACTGGATTCTTATCTAATCTAGATTAGAACAGAAAGCCGGGTGCGGCGGCACCCCCATCCGAGGAGGGAACATGAGGGTTTTCAGTGGCCTCGACGAGCTTGTGAAGGCGCGCGGAGAGGTGCTGGGCACCAGCGACTGGATCACGGTCGAGCAGGAGCGCGTCGACGGGTTCGCCGACGCCACCGGTGACCACCAATGGATCCATGTCGACGTGGAGCGGGCCAAGGACGGCCCCTTCGGGGGGACGATCGCGCATGGCTTCCTCACGCTGTCGCTGCTCCCGGTGTTCTTCCAGCGGATCTACCGGGTCGACGGCGTTCGGATGGCGGTCAACTACGGCCTGAACAAGGTGCGTTTCCCCATGCCGGTCCGGGTGGGCTCGAAGGTGCGGGCGACATCGCGGCTCGCGGAGGTCACCTTGATGGACGGCGCGGCCCAGGCGGTGCTGTCCACCACCATCGAGGCCGAGGGCGCCGGCAAGCCTGTGTGCGTGGCCGAGTCGGTCGTGCGGTACTTCGCATGAGCGCGGCAGGGACGGATGCCGGGACAGCGCCAGGGATGGAGGCCGGGCTGGTGGCGGGCCGTACCGCGATCGTGACGGGCGCGGCCCGCGGCATCGGGCTGGAGATCGCCCGTCTGCTGCGTGAACACGGAGCCCGGGTAGTCCTGGCGGACCGGGACGCCGAGGAGGTGGCGGCGGCCGCGGCGGGGCTCGGGGACGAGCGGGCCGTCTGGTCGTGTGGCTGCGACGTCACCGACGAGGCCCAGGTCGACGCTCTCGTCGCGGGCGCCGTCGAACGGTTCGGATCGCTGGACGTCTTCGTCAACAACGCCGGCATCACCAGGGACGCCTCGCTGAAGAAGATGAGCGTTTTGGACTTCGACGCGGTGATCAATGTGCACCTGCGCGGCACCTGGCTGGGTGTGCGCGCCGCCGCGGCCGTGATGCGCGAGGCGGGCTCCGGCTCGATCGTCAACATCTCCTCCCTGTCGGGGAAGTCCGGCAACCCCGGCCAGACCAACTACAGCGCGGCCAAGGCGGGCATCGTCGGCCTGACCAAGGCCGCGGCCAAGGAACTGGCGCACCGTGGGGTCCGGGTCAACGCCGTGCAGCCCGGCCTCATCCGTACGGCGATGAGCGAGGCGATGCCGCCCGACGTCTTCGCCGCCCGCGAGGCCGACATCCCGATGAAGCGGGCGGGCGAGCCGCGCGAGGTCGCGGGGGCGGTCCTGTTCCTCGCCTCGGATCTGGCGAGCTACATGACGGGGGCGGTCCTCGAGGTCGGCGGCGGGAGGCTGATGTGAGCGAGCGAACCGATGGGCACACCGGCACGCCCGCGCCTCCGGTGGCCGCTGACGGCGTGCGGACCCGGGTGGACGGTGGGGTCGGGCACATCGTGCTCAACCGCCCGGAGGCGATGAACGCGATCACCGTCGAGCTCGGGGCCGAGCTCGAGCGGGCGCTGCTCCGGCTCGCGGACCAGGTGAACGTCATCCTGGTGCGCGGGGCGGGCGGGAACTTCTCCGTGGGCGGTGACTTCCACGAGCTCGAACGGCTGCGTGTCCGGGGGAGGGAGGCGATGCGCCCGCTGTTCGCGAACTTCGGCCGGGCCTGCGCCGCCATCGCCGGACTTCCGGTGCCCGTGGTCGCCGCCGTCGAGGGGTACGCGATGGCCGGCGGTTTCGAGCTGATGCAGGCCTGCGACGTCGTGCTGGTGCACGAGAACGCGAGGATCGCCGACAACCATGCCAGATTCGGGCAGGTGCCGGGCGGAGGCAGTACCCAGCGGCTGCCCCGGCTGGTCGGGCGGCAGCGCGCACTCGGCCACATTCTCTCCGGTGAGAGGCTGACCGCGGCCGAGGCGGTCGCCTGGGGGCTGGCCTACCGGTCGCTGCCCTCCGACGGCTTCGACGATGCGGTGAACGCGTTCGTCACGAACCTGGCCGGGCGGAACCGTGACGCGCTGACCAGGATCAAGCGCCTGGTGTACGCCGGACTGGACCTGCCGTCGGCGGAAGGGCTCGCGCTCGAGATGGAGACCGTGCTCGACCACCTCGGCGGGGAGGCCGCCGCGGCGGGCATCGCCGCTTTCAAGGGAGCCTGACATGACACGTGAACTGATCGATTCCGGCCCGGTGCTGCTGGACCTCGACGCGGACGGGGTGGCCCGCCTGCGGCTCAACCGGCCGGAGGCGTCCAACGGGATGGATGTGCCGTTCCTGCGGGCGCTCTACACAGCGGTCATGCGCTGCCACGGCGAGCCGGGCGTGCGGGCCGTGCTGCTCACCGGAGAGGGCAGGAACTTCTGCGCCGGCGGCGACGTCAAGACCTTCGCGGCCAAGGGGGAGGGTCTGCCCGACTACCTGCGCGAGGCCACCTCCTGGCTGCAGATCTCGACGTCGGCGCTGATGCGGCTGCAGGCGCCTGTGGTGGCCGCCGTACACGGCTTCGCCGCGGGCGGCGGCGGGTTCGGCCTGGTGTGCGCGGCCGACCTGGTGCTCGCCGCCGAGTCGGCGAGGTTCCTGGCTGGGGCCACCCGGGTGGGCATGGCGCCCGACGCGGGTGTGTCGGTCACCCTCACCCGGCTGGTCGGGCTGCGCAAGGCGATGGAGATCGTGCTGACCAACCCGGTGCTCAGCGCCGCCGAGGCCCTCGACATCGGCCTGATCACGCGGGTGGTCGCGGACGACATCCTGTACGACGAGGGCCTGGCGCTGGCCCGCGCGCTCGCCGAGGGCGCCCCCCGGGCGCTGGCCGCCACCAAGCGCCTGCTCTGGGACGGCCTCGGGGCGAACGTGGAGGCCAGGCTGCCCGAGGAGGCGCGTACGGTCGCCGAGCTGTCCGGCACGGCCGACGCGCGCGAGGGCCTGGCCGCCGTGATCGAACGCCGGAGCCCGGTCTTCACCGGCCGCTGACGCCGTACGCGCACACGCGTGATCTCAGGACCGCGCGTACGCGCGGACGCCGCCCAGATCGGCGGCGACGAGCACGCCCTGGTCGGTCAGCAGATCCAGATGGGCGTCCGTCTCCAGTACGGCGAGCATCTGGCTGAAGAGGTCGAGGTCGTCCAGCGTGCGCCGCCGGCGGGTCCACGGCAGGGCCAGGGCCACCTCGTACGCGGTTCCCGCCCCGGAGCGGACCGCGTGCAAGGTGGCGTCCAGCCGCTGCTCGTGATGGACCAGCAGCTCCTCGACCCGGGTGTGGACGCTGGGGGTCACCGGACCGTGCGCGGGCAGCAGCAGGGTGTCGGGCATCCCGCGGACCAACCGCAGGGAGTCGAGATAGCTGCGGAGCGGCTTGGGATCGGGGACGACCTCAAGCCCGAGGGACGGGGTGATGTGGGGGAGCACGTGGTCGCCCGCGTACAGCAGGCCGGCCGCGGCGTCACGCAGCACCACGTGCCCCCTGGTGTGCCCGGGGGTGGCGAACACGTCGAGCCCGACCGGGCCGAGGGACACCCGCTCGCCGTTGTCCAGCCAGCCGTCGGGGAGCTTCCACGGCACGTCGCGCTCGTGATCGGAGATCTCCACGGTGGCGATGCGATCGGCGATCTCCGCGGCCCCGCAGCGGCGCAGCAGCTCGACCTGGCGAGGGTAGAGCCCCTTCTCCGGGTCGAACGCCTCGATGGAAGGCCGCTCCCCCCGGCCGATCCGCACCCGGGTGCCGAAGGCGCCGCGCAGCGCCAGGGCCTGGGAATAGTGGTCCCAGTGGGCGTGGGTCACCAGGACGCACGCGACGTCCGCCAGCCGGTGTCCGAGCGTTCTCAGCGCGTCGGCCAGCGCCTTCTCCGTGTCCGGCATCGCCCAACCGGAGTCGACGACCACCGGCCCCTCGGGGCTCTCGATCACGTAGGCGTTCACCGCGTGCAGGCCGTTCGAAGGGAGCGGCAGCGGCACCCGGTGCACGCCGGGCCGTACCGGATGGGCGCCCGGCTCGGTCCAGTCCTCGGGTTGCTCTGCGATCGTCATGGGTCGTCTCCTCACCACTGGTGGCTTGTCTCGTAGTCCGGGACGGGCCTACTCTATTATTTGAAAATAAATTCAAAAACTGAGGGTGGGAACATGCCGCAGCAACCCGACGTGACCAGCGAGAGTGCCCGCGTCCTCGTGCGGGACCACGGGGCCGTACGGGTGCTGACCCTGAACCGGCCACGCAGTCGCAACGCCATCGACATGACCCTGCGAGTCGTGCTCGCGGAGCGGATCGAGGAGGCGATGGCCGACGCGGCGGTACGGGTGATCGTGCTGACCGGGGCCGGCGGCACGTTCTGCTCCGGTGGTGACATCTCGACGATGCGCCGCCAGTCGCCCGAGCTGACCCGGCCCAGGGCGGAGGCGGCGCAGCGCATCGTGCGCGCGATGTGGTCCGGGCCCAAGCCCGTGCTCGCCGCCGTCGAGGGCTTCGCCTTCGGCGCCGGGGCGGCGCTCGCCCTCGCCTGCGACCACGTGGTCGCCGCCTCCGACGCCACGTTCAGCGCGACGTTCACCAGGGTGGGGCTCGCCGGTGACTTGGGCGTCTTCTGGTCGCTGCGGCGGCGTGCGGGAGCGGCCGCGGCGCGCAGGATGCTCATGCTGCCCCGCGAGGTCCGCGGGGAGGAGGCGCTGGCCATGGGACTGGCCGATGTCCTGACCGAACCCGGCGCCGCGCTGGACGGCGCGCTGGCCGACGCGGAGCGGCTGGCCGCGGGGCCGCCGCTGGCGCTCGCCGCGATCAAGAGGATGCTGGTCGAGGGACCGTCCGACCCCTACGAGGTGCTGGCGTGCGAGGTCGAAAACCAGGTCCGGCTGTTCGACACCGACGACTTCGCCGAGGGTGTGGCGGCGTTCCACGAACGCCGCCCGCCGGTCTTCCTGGGCAGGTAGGCGGTCCCGTGCCCGGCGATCCCCTCCGGAAGCCGGGCGCGGGATCCGCGTCCCGGCGGGTACGCCGCGACATTTGGGGTCTTACGTTTCTAATTTAGATTATGTAGCGTGTGCGACACCTCGCGATGTGAGCCGGCCGATCACGTACCCGCCGTCCCGCGAGAGTCGGTTTCGCACCCCGGAGGTAGGACCCGTGACCACTCATCAGATCACTCATCCGCAGGTGGCCCTGCCGCTGCGGGAATCCTTCTGGCCGCGTGACACCAGCGTGCCGCTCATCGAGCACACGGTCGGCTCGCTGCTCGCGGAGCGCGCCGTGACCCACGCCGACTCACTCGCCCTCGTGGGCAGCGCGCACGGCACCGGCGAGGAGCGCAGGCTCACCTATCGGGAGCTGTACACCGAGGCGCGGCGGGTGGCCGCGGGGCTGCGGCGGCTCGCCGAACCGGGCGAGCACGTCGCTCTGTGGGCGCACAACGTGGTGGAGTGGCCGATCATCCAGTACGGCGCGGCGCTGGCCGGGGTGACCCTGGTGGCGCTGAACCCGGTGCTGCGTCAGGACGAACTCCTTTACGCGCTGAACCACTCACGTGCCGTCGTGCTGCTGCACGCCGACCGCAGCCGCGACTACGACCTCGCGGCGGTCGCCAGCGAGGTCGGCCCGCACTGCCCGGCGCTCCGGCACACGATCAGCCTCTCCCACCCCGAGCTTTGGACAGCCGATCCCGGGGATTCGCCGAGGCCGGAGATCACCCCGGACTCGCCGGTGATGCTGCAGTACACCTCGGGCACGACCGGCAAGCCGAAGGGGGTGCTGCTGTCCCACCGGGCCCTGGTCAACGTGGCGAAGCTGACCGTGGAGGTCGCCGAGATACCCGCTGGGGCTGTGTGCGCCGCGCCACTCCCCATGTTCCACACCGCCGCCTGCGTGATCTCGACGCTCGGCCCGCTGTGGCTGGGCGGGACCGTGCTCCTGGTCGAGCGGTTCGATCCCGCTTTCGTGCTGGGACTGATCGAGCGGGAGTCGGCCACGGTGCTGTTCTACGTGCCGACGATCCTGATCGCGGTCCTTCAGGCCGCGCGGGCCGGAGCCGGGCCGATGCCGCGGCTGACCGCCGTGGTCGGCGGCGGTGCGAACGTTCCCGGCGCGGTGATCGAGGCCGTGTCGCGGGAGTTCGGCGCCTCGGTGCACAACCTGTTCGGGCAGACGGAACTCGCTCCGGTGCTCACCCTGACCCGTAGGTCGGACACCCCGGAAGACCTGGTGAACACCGTGGGACGCCCGATCCCGCAGGTGGACTGCAAGATCGCCGATGCGGTCACCGGAGAGGTGCGGCCGCTCGGGAGCGAGGGCGAGATCTGCGCCCGTGGCTATCAGCAGTTGATCGAGTACTACGACGACCCCGAGGCGACCGCGCTCGCCGTCGACGCCGACGGCTGGGTGCACACCGGCGACCTCGGCACGATGGACGAGCGGGGCGTCGTGACCGTCACCGGCCGGATCAAGGACCTGATCATCCGCGGCGGGGAGAACATCGCGCCGGCCGAGATCGAGTCCTGCCTGGTCGCGCACGAGGCCGTGGTGGACGCCGCGGTCGTGGGAGTGGCCGACGACCGGTGGGGTGAGACGGTCGGCGCTGTGGTCGTGCCGCGCGAGCCCGGCCGTCCCGGGCTCATGGAGGAGCTGGTCGCGCACTGCCGGGAGCGACTCTCGCCGTACAAGGTCCCGCAGCACTGGTTCTTCGTGGACGCTCTGCCGCTGACCGCCACCGGCAAGTCGCACAAGCCCACGATCAGGTCGTCCATCGCCGAGGGCCGGCTGACGCCGGCGAACTGACGGCCGCGGCACCGGGCATCCGCATGCCTTGACCGATTAATCTAATTAAGATTAAATGAACTCCAGGAGGTTCTCTGTGATCCCGAGTGTCGATGAGCGCCGCGAGCAGCTGAGCGAGCGGTTCCCCGTGTGGACGCCGCTCACTCTCGACGCACGGCTGGACCGCTGCGCGGAGGAGTTCGGCGAGCGCCCGCTCGTCCTGACCGACGAGCGGACCCTGACCTACGCCGAGGCCGCCGAGTGGTCGGCGCGGCTCGCCGACGGGCTCGTGGCGCTCGGAGTCCGGCCGGGTGACCGGGTCGGCCTGCTGATGGCCAACTACCTGGAGTTCGTCCCGCTGAAGTTCGCGATCGCCCGCGCCGGCGCGGTCGCCATTCCGTTCAACTACCTGTACCGGCAGGACGAGCTCGCCTACGTCCTCGCCCAGTCCAAGTGCGACGCACTGATCACCATGACCGGCTTCGCCGGGCTGGACTACCTGGACATGCTCGACAACGTCGCCCCCGGATGGGACCGCGGCGGGAGCGAGACGCTGCCGGACCTGCGGCAGGTCGTGCTGCTGTCCACGGACGGGAGGACCCGCGAGGGTGCTCTCACCGTTGACGGCCTCGGCGAAGTCGGCGCGCGCAACCCCGGCGCGGCCGTGCCCGGCACGCGGAACCCCGACGATCTCGGGGACATCCTCTACACCTCCGGCACCACCGGCTCGCCCAAGGGCGTGATGGTGACCCATGACGCGGTGCAGCGCACCGGCTACGCCTCCGCGCTGACCCGGGCGTTCGAGGACGGCCGGCGCATCCTGTTCTCGCTGCCGTGCTACCACATGTTCGGCTACGTGGAGGGGTTGCTGGCCGCCATGATGGTGGGCGGGGCGATCATCCCGCAGCCGGCCTTCAGCCCGGCCCGCTACTTCGAGGGGATCGAGCGCCATCGGGCCACCGAGATCCTGTGCGTGCCGACCATGACGGTCGCGCTGCTCGAGCACCCCGACCGGGTCACGCGTGACCTGTCCTCGCTGTTCGCCATCCTCTCCGGCGCCGCGCCCTCCCCGGTCTGGCTGTGGGAGCAGGTGCGCGCCGAGCTCGGCGTCACCGAGGTGACCACCGGGTACGGCATGACCGAGTGCGGCGGGGCGATGACGATGTCCCTGCCCGAGGACCCGCTGGAGCGCGCCTCGGACACCGTCGGCCGGCCGAAGCTCGCGGGCGTCGCCGGGTTGCCCGGTGACATCTGCGTCTACCGGACGGCCGACCCGATCACGGGAGAGTTCCTGCCGCCCGGCGCCGAGGGGGAGATCGTCTCCACCGGCCCGACACACATGCTGGGCTTCTGGGACAAGCCGGCCGAGACCGCGCTCGCCCTCAGGGACGGCTGGGTGTACTCGGGCGACCTCGGCCGCGTACGCGACGACGGATACCTGGAACTCACCGGCCGAAGCAAGGAGCTCTACAAGAGCGGTGGCGAGCTGGTGATGCCCAAGGAGATCGAGGACCTGCTCACCAAGCATCCCGGCGTCAGCCAGGCATACGCGGTCGGCGTACCCGACGAGAGGTGGGGCGAGACCGGGTGTGTCTGGATCGTCCCCGAGCCCGGCGCGCGGCTCGACGCCGACGAGGTCATCGCGCTCTGCAAGGAGAACCTGGCCCGCTTCAAGGTGCCCAAGCACGTGCTTTTCGCGGAGCCGTCCGAGCTGCCGACCACACCGACCGGAAAGATCCAGAAGTTTCGGCTCGTCCAGCAGGCCAAGGCACGAATCGAAGGAGGAACGTCGTGACCGTCCAGTACTCGGAGCTGATCCAGCCCGAGAGAGTGCACGGCTCGCTGTACACCGATCCGAGCATCTTCGCGGAAGAGCTCGACCGCATCTGGTACCGGACCTGGGTGTGCGTCGGGCACGCGAGCGAGGTGGCGCGGCCCGGCGACTACGTACGCAAGAAGGTCGCCGCGCAGGACGTCATCATGACCAGGAGCACCGACGGCGAGATCAGCCTGCTGCTCAACAGGTGCGCGCACCGGGGCAACCTGGTCTGCGAGGACGAGCGGGGCAACTCCGGCTCCTTCCGCTGCCCCTACCACGGCTGGACGTACCGCAACACCGGGGAGATGCTCGGCTACCCCTACAACCAGGGGTACGGCGGCAAGGGCAAGCTGTCCCTCGGTCTCGGCCGGGTGCCGCGGGTGGACACCTACCAGGGCTTCGTGTTCGCCAGCTTCGCCGCCGACGGCCCCAGCCTGAAGGAGCACCTCGGCGCCGCGGCGGGCGAACTGGATCGGCTGGCCAGGCTCTCCCCGGAGGGAGAGGTCGAGCTCACCGCCGGCTGGCTCAAGCACCGCGCGAAGGCGAACTGGAAGCTGCTGGTCGAGAACGAGACCGACGGCTACCACCCGCAGTTCGTGCACGGCTCCGTCTTCAGCGTCACCGGCAGCCACATCGGCAACCTCTACAGCGACAAGTCGACCGCCGTCACCCGCGACCTCGGCGGCGGCCACAGTGAGAACGACCTGCGCCCGGAGTTCCGCCGGATGGGCACGCCGATGACCTGGTTCGGAACGTCCGAGGCCAAGGTCCCCGAGTACGTGGCGAAGATGCGCGAGCTCCACGGCGCGCAGGCCGAGGAGATCCTCATCGAGGGCGCACCGCACGTCATGGTCTTCCCCAACCTCTTCGTCGCCGAGATCAGCGTCTTCATGATCCAGCCGACGGCGGTGGACGAGACCGTGCAGAACGTCACCGCCGTGCAGCTCAAGGGCGCGCCGGAGATGAACCGCAGGCTGCTGTCGCAGTGCGTCGGTTCGGTCGGACCCGCGGGCATGTTGCTCGCCGACGACTCCGAGATGTACGAGCGGAACCAGCGCGGCATGGCCGCCCGGATGCCCGAATGGCTCGACATCCGCCGCGGCGTGGGTCGCGAGCGCGTCGACGAGAACGGATTCCGGGTCGGCGCGGCCAACGACGAGACGGGGATGCGCGGGTTCTGGTCGCACTACCGGAGCCTGATGGAACGGGAGGACGCGCGGTGAGCAGCCTGGCCGAACACACAGGCCTGGATCTCCGGGAGGTCGAGCGGTTCCTCTACCGGGAGGCGCGGCTCGCCGACGAGCACGACTACGACGGATGGGAGGCCCTGTGGACCGACGACGCCCTCTACTGGGTGCCCGCAGGAAGCCCTGACGCCGATCCCCAGCGGCTGATGTCGGTGATCTACGACAACCGCAGCCGCATCCGGACCCGGATCAGCCAGCTCAAGACGGGTAAGCGGTATGCCCAGTCGCCTCCGTCGAACATGCGGCGGCTGATCTCCAACATCGAGGTGGTCGCGGTCGAAGGGGCCGACACCGTGGTCGGGGCGAACTTCCTGCTCATCGAGTCCCGCGAGCGCGGGACCACCATGTGGGCGGGCCGCACCACCTACCGGCTGCGCCGCGTCGAGGACGACATCCGGCTGGCCTACAAGAAGGTCGTCCTGGTGGACAGCGCGGAGGCGCTCTCCACCCTGGCGTTCCTGATCTGAAGGAGCCGGGACAGTGGATCAGTGGATCATCGCCAGCGAGTTCGCGGAGGTGGCGGTGAGCCTCGACACCGAGGCCAACGGGCCACGTCTGCGTCTTACCGACCTACGCGGCGGCCGGGTCCGGTACCTGGACGCGCTGGAACTGGAGGCGCTCGCCTGGCTGCCCGACGAGCGGATGCGTGAGCTGCTGGACCCGTCGGCCGGCCGCTGGAGCGACGGCCGCCGCGATGGCTGAGATCCTCGACCGGATCGGGCGGCTGGACCTTGCGGCCCACGTCAGGCCCGGCGACACGGTCGTCTGGGGGCAGGCGTGCGCCGAGCCGCTCACCCTCACCGAGCGGCTCATGGAGCAGCGCGCCGCGATCGGCGGCTTCCGGTGCTTCGTCGGCGCCCCCGCCTCGGGCACGGTCCGCCCGGAGCACGCCGACCACGTGTCGTTCCTGTCCTACTGCGGCAGTGGCGGCAACCGGGCGATGCACCGCGCGGGGGTCCTGGACATCCTGCCGGTCCACTATTCGACACTGCCGGACCTCATCGAGAGCCGGATACTCCCCGTCGACGTCGCCCTGGTCCAGCTGTCACCCGCGGACGCGGCCGGTCGCCACAGCCTGGGCCTCGCCGACGAGTACCTGTCCGCCGCGATCGACCGGGCCCGCGTGGTCATCGCCGAGGTGAACGACCAGGTGCCCTGGACGCGTGGGACGCGGACGCTGACCGCCGCCGACCTGGACGTGATCGTGCACACCTCCCGACCACCCGCCGAGATCCTCAGGAACGAGCCGGGCGCCGTCGAGGAACGGGTCGCCGACCACGTCGCCGATCTGGTCGATGACGGCGCCACCCTGCAGCTGGGGCTCGGAGCGCTGCCGGAGGCGATCGTCGCGCGGCTGGCCGACCGCCGTGATCTGGGCGTCCACTCGGGCCTGATCGGCGACACCGTCGCCGATCTGATGGAGGCCGGAGTGATCACCGGCGCCCGCAAGACGGTCGACAGGGGCCGCACGGTCACCGGGGCACTGATGGGCTCGTCGCGGTTGTTCCGCTACGCCCACCGCAACCCGGCGATCGAACTGCGGGACACGCGCCACACCCACGATCCCGGCGTGCTCGCGGCCCAGGAGCGCTTCGTCGCGATCAACTCGGCGATCGAGGTGGACCTGTCCGGCCAGATCAACGCCGAGGTCGCGCGCGGGTCGTACGTCGGAGCCGTCGGCGGCGCGATCGACTTCCTGCGTGGCGCGGCCCGCTCACGGGGCGGCCTGCCCATCGTGGCCCTGACGTCCACAGCGAGATCCGGCACGGCCAGATCCGGCACAGCGGAATCAGGCGCCGGGAACACCGTGAGCCGGATCGTGGCGAAGCTGAGCGGTCCGGTCAGCACGCCCCGCGCGGACGCCGGGATCATCGTCACCGAGTACGGCGTCGCCGACCTGCGCGGGCGGTCCCTGGACGAGCGGCGCGCCCGGATGCTCGCCATCGCCCACCCTGACCATCGCCCCGCGCTCGAGAAGGAGTGCCACCTATGAGAAGAGCCGCGATCGTCGCACCGGTCCGCACACCGGTCGGCGCCTTCGGCGGAACCCTGCGCCCGGTACCCGTGGAGGATCTGGCGGCCACCGTCATCAAGGCCGTGGTCGAGCGCTCGGGTATCGACCCCGGACGGATCGAGGACGTGGCGATGGCGCAGTCCTACGCCAACTCGGAGACGCCGTGCGTCGGCCGCTGGGCCGCACTGCACGCCGGCCTGCCGGTGGAGGTCCCCGGCTTCCAGATCGATCGGCGGTGCGGCGGCGGCCTGCAGGCCGTGGTCACCGCCGCGATGATGGTGCAGACCGGAGCCGCCGACGTGGTGGTGGCCGGCGGCGTGGAGAGCATGAGCAACGTCGAGCACTATTCCACCAAGGTCCGCTGGGGCAGCCGCTCCGGCGGGGTTCACCTGTACGACCGGCTGGACCGGGGCCGCGAGCGGTCCCAGCCCGAGGGCCGCTTCGGCCGCATATCCGGGATGATCGAGACGGCCGAGAACGTGGCCCGCGAGTACGGGATCACCCGCGAGCAGGCCGACGCGTACGCCGCGGGCAGCCATCGCCGGGCCGCCGCGGCGTGGGAGGCGGGCGCCTTCGACGACGAGATCGTCCCGGTCCAGGTGCCGGTACGACACGGCGACCCGGTGTCGTTCGAACGCGACGAGGGCATCCGCCCGGACACCGACACCGAGAAGCTGTCGAGGCTGCGGACGCTGATGCCGGGCGGCACCGTGACCGCGGGGAACTCCAGCCAGCAGAACGACGCCGCGGCGGCCTGCCTGCTGGTGGCCGAGGACAAGCTGGACGAGCTCGGGTTGGAACCGCTGGGATTCCTCGTCGGCTGGGCCGCGGCGGGCTGCGAACCGGCCACCATGGGCCTCGGCCCGGTGCCTGCCGTGGCCAGGCTGCTCGCCGCCACCGGCGTGAAGTTCGACGACATCGACCTGGTGGAGCTGAACGAGGCGTTCGCCTGCCAGGTGCTCGGCGTGCTCAAGGCC
Organism: Microtetraspora glauca; assembly: GCF_040656155.1. Lineage (NCBI taxonomy): Bacteria > Bacillati > Actinomycetota > Actinomycetes > Streptosporangiales > Streptosporangiaceae > Microtetraspora > Microtetraspora glauca. Next base: position 93,202 of record NZ_JBFALK010000016.1, on the reverse strand, counting down.
TGGGGGTTCGACGACCCGGCCGACCTCGGCGACCGGCTGAACGTCAACGGCTCGGGTATCTCGCTCGGGCACCCGATCGCCGCGACCGGGGTACGCATGCTCACCACGATGCTGCACGAGCTGCGTCGGCGGGGCGGCGGCTACGGCCTGGAGACCATGTGCGTCGGCGGCGGCCAGGGCATGGCCGCCCTGTTCGAGGGGGTGTCGTGACGCACATCAGGCGGGCCGCGCCGAAGGGACTCGTGGCCTATGCCACCCACCTGCCACGGCACCGGCTGCGGCACGCGGACCTCGCCGCCGCGCTCGGCGGCAGAGGCGGGCCGGGGGGCCGCGTGGCCGCCTCCTTCGACGAGGACAGCACCACGCTCGGGATCGAAGCCGCCCGGCGGGTGGCGGGGGCGCGGCCCGAGGCGATCTACTTCGCCACCACCTCGCCCGCGTATCTCGACAAGACCAACGCCGCCGCCGTGCACGCGGCGCTCGGCCAGGGTGCGGACGGCCCGGGCATCGACGGTTTCGCGGTGGACCTGGCCGGGTCGGCGCGGTGTGGCGCGGGCGCCCTGCTCGCCGCCGCCGCGACCGGGGGCCTCGCCGTACTCGCGGATGTCCGTACCGGCCTGCCGGGCTCGGCCGACGAGCGCGACGGTGCCGACGGGGCGGCGGCGTTCTTGTTCGGCGATCCCGGTCACGCGATCGCCGAGATCGTCGCCCGCGTGTCGGTGACGGCCGAGTTCCTCGACCGCTGGCGCGTTCCCGGGGAGTCGGCCGCCCGCCGGTGGGAGGAGCGTTTCGGGCTGGAGAGCTACCTGCCGCTGATCACGGAGGCGGGGCGGCGGGCGTTGAAGGAGGCGGCCGTCGGGGCGCCCGACCATGTCGTGCTCTCCTCGCCGAACCCGCTGGTGATCAGGCGAGCGGCGGGGCTGTTCCCGGCGCGGGTTCCGGTGGGGAGGATGCCGGGCCACGCGGGCGCGGCGGACGTCGGCCTCGGCCTGGCGGACGTCCTGGATCGGGCGGCCCCGGGCGAGACCGTCCTGGTGCTCGCCGCCGTGGACGGCTGCGACGCGCTGGTGCTCCGTGTCACGGACCGCATCGAGCGCGGACGGCAGGCCCGTCCGGTCTCCGCGCAGCTCGCCGCCGGGCGGGCTGTGCCGTACGCCACCTATCTCACCTGGCGCGGCCTCCTGGACCGGGAGCCGCCCCGGCGTCCCGAGCCGGAACTGCCCGCGGGGCCGCCGTCGGCCCGGTCGCAGGCGTGGAAGTTCGCCTTCACCGGGTCGCGGTGCCGCGGCTGCGGCTTCGTCCACCTTCCCCCGGCCCGGGTGTGCAAGGGCTGCGGTGCCGTGGACGAGATGGAGCTCCACCCGCTGTCCGGTGCGCGGGGCACCGTCGCCACCTTCACCGCGGACCGGCTGGCCTACTCTCCCTCGCCGCCGCTGATCGACGTGGTCGTCGACTTCGACGGCGGCGGCCGGTACACGATGGAGCTGGCCGACGCCGCACCGGACGAGGTGACGATCGGCATGCGCGTCGAGACGACGTTCCGCAGGCTCCACACGACCGGGGGAGTGCACAACTACTTCTGGAAGGTACGGCCCGTGGAGGGCGAGAGATGAGCACCAAGGGCATCAAGGACCGGGTCGCGATCGTCGCGATGGGCTGCACCCGCTTCGGCGAACACTGGTCGGCCTCCGCCGACGATCTGCTGATCGACGCGGTGGGGGAGTGCCTCGCCGCCGTGCCGGGCACGGATCTGGCGGACGTGGAGGCGTTCTGGCTCGGCACGCTCGGCTCGGGACAGTCCGGCCTCACCCTCAGCCGCCCGCTCGCCCTGGACTACCGCCCGGTCACCCGGGTGGAGAACTACTGCGCCACCGGCTCCGAGGCGTTCCGCAACGCTTGCTACGCGGTGGCGTCCGGAGCGTACGACCGGGTCATGGCGGTCGGGGTGGAGAAGCTCAAGGACTCCGGCTTCTCCGGGCTGACCCGGATGGACCCGCCCGGCGACGGCACGGCTCCGGAGAACACGCTCACCGCTCCGGCGGCGTTCTCGCTGCTCGACCCGGCGTACTGCGCGAGGTACGGCGTGGACCCCGCGGACATGCGGGACGCCATGACGCACGTGGCCTGGAAGAATCACGCGAACGGCGCGCTCAATCCCAAGGCGCAGTTCCGTTCGGCGGTGTCCAAGGAGAAGATCGCCGCGGCGCCGCTGGTGGCCGGGCGGCTCGGGGTGTTCGACTGCTCGGGCGTTTCCGACGGCGCCGCGTGCGCGCTGATCGTCCGGGCCGAGGACGCCCACCTGTACACCGACCGGCCCGTGCTGGTGAAGGCGCTGTCGCTGACGGCCGGGCCTGGGCGCGCCGCCATGGACGCGGACTTCGACTACACGACCTTCCCGGAGGTGGTGCGCAGCGCTCGCGACGCCTACCGGCAGGCCGGGATCACCGATCCGCGCACCGAGATCTCGCTGGCCGAGGTGCACGACTGCTTCACGCCCACCGAACTGGTGCTGATGGAGGACCTCGGCTTCGCCGAGCGGGGGGAGGCGTGGCGGGACATCCTGGACGGCGCCTTCGAGCTAGGCGGGCGGCTGCCCGTCAACCCGGACGGCGGCCTGAAGTCCTTCGGCCACCCGGTCGGCGCGAGCGGGCTGCGGATGCTCTATGAGTGCTGGCTGCAGTTCCGCGGCGAGGCCGGGCAGCGGCAGCTGAGCGACCCCAGGCTCGCGCTCACCCACAATCTGGGCGGCCGCCCGGGCGCCTGCGTCTCCTTCGTCTCCCTGGTCGGCGCAGAGCCGGGCTGACACCGGCCGGGACCGGCTCCGTGTCCATGGCCGGGGCCGGGGGCGGCCACCGGACGCTCCGCCTGACCGCGCCGGGTACGAGAGCTCGACCTGGCGGTAGTATTTATTCTAGTTTAAATTAACTATTTGGAGGTTCGTATGGCATCGAACGCCGAGTCGCCCGCCGCGGGCCCGCCGCCGGGCACCGGACCTGGGTCGGGGGATCTTCCCGCGGTCGGCTTCGAGTTCGCCGACGGTATCGCCCATGTCAGGCTCGACCGACCGGACACCCGCAACGCGCTCGACACCGCCATGGCCGTCGGCCTGCGCGACGCCGCGCGGCGCTGCGCGGAGGCGAGCGGGCTCAGGGCTCTGCTGATCAGCGGCGCCGGTCCGGCCTTCTCGGTAGGGGGCGACATCGGCGTGTTCGCCGAGGCGACCGACCACGAGCGAGCCGCCCTGCTGCGCGGCATGGCGGCCCTCTACCACGAGGCGCTCCGGCGATTCCTCGATCTGGACGCGCCCATCGTCTGCGCCGTCCACGGCGCGGTCGCCGGAGGCGGGCTGGGCCTGCTCTACTGCGCCGACCTCGTGCTCGCCGCCGAGGGCACCAGGTTCGCCCTCGGCTATGGGGCACTCGGCCTCTCCAGCGACGGAGGGAGCTCCTGGTTCCTGCCACGGATGGTCGGGCCCAAGCGAGCCGCGGAACTCTACTTCGAGCAGCGCATGCTGACCGCCCACGAGGCCGCCGAGTGGGGCCTCGTCTCCCGCGTCGTCCCGGCCGAGGCGATCAGGGAGGAGTCGCTCGCGGTCGCCCGGCGGCTGGCCGCCGGGCCCACCCGGGCCTACGCGGAGATGCGTCACCTGCTCAACGACTCCGGTGACCGGAGCCTGACCGACCACCTGGCCGCGGAGGAGCGTGCCATGTTCCGCACCGCCGCAACGGCCGACGCGGCCGAGGGCATCGCCGCGTTCGCCGGCCGGCGCGAGCCCCACTACCAGGGACGGTGACGACGTGACGGGACTGATCCTCGACAGCGAGGAGCACGCGCTGCTCCGGCAGAGCGTCGGCAAGATCGCCGAGCGGTACGGCCACGCCTACTTCGCCGAGCGGGCGCGCGCCGGCGGCCGGGTCGACGAGCTCTGGGCCGACCTGGGCGCGGGCGGATTCCTGGGCGTGCACCTGCCGGAGGAGTACGGCGGCGGCGGGGGCGGCCTCTCGGAGTACGGCGTGGTCCTCGAGGAGTTGGCGGCCCACGGCATGCCGTTGCTGATGGGCGTCATCTCACCCGCCATCACCGGCTCGATCGTCTGGCGGCACGGATCCGACGAGATGCGACGCGAGTGGCTGCCCGGCATGGCCGCCGGCACCAGGAAGATGGCGTTCGCGCTCACGGAGCCGGACGCCGGCTCCAACAGCCATCAGGTCACCACCACCGCGCACCGTGACGGAGACGGCTGGCGGCTTACCGGTACCAAGTACTACATCTCCGGCGCCGACGAGTCCGACGCGCTCCTGGTGGTGGCGCGCGACGGCGATCCGGGCCCGTCCGGGCGTACGCCGCTCTCGCTGTTCGTGGTTCCCACCGACGCGCCCGGCCTGCGCACGCAGCAGATCGCGACCGAGCTCGTCGTCCCGGAGAAGCAGTTCACCGTCTTCTTCGACGACGTGCGGATCGGTCCCGAAGCCCTGATCGGCGAGGCCGGGCGAGGTCTGCGCCAGGTGTTCGCCGGCCTCAACCCCGAGCGCATCCTGGCCGCCTCGCTCAGCAACGGCATCAGCAGGTACGCGCTGGACAAGGCCGCCCGCTACGCCCGCGAGAGGCAGGTGTGGTCCGCCCCGATCGGCTCCCACCAGGGAGTGTCGCACCCCCTCGCGGAGGCGTACATCGGCGTGGAGCTGGCCAGGCTGGCCACCGCCCGTGCCGCCGAGCTGTACGACTCCGGGCAGGACGCGGCGGAGGCGGCCAACATCGCCAAGTTCGCCGCCGCCGACGCGTCGCTGAAGGCGCTCGACCAGTCCATCCAGACGCACGGCGGCAACGGGCTCTCCCGCGAGTACGGCCTGGCCGACCTGTGGTTCGTGGCCCGGCTGCTGCGCACGGCCCCGGTCAGCAGGGAGATGGTGCTCAACTTCGTCGCCCAGCACAGCCTGCGGCTGCCCGCCTCCTACTGACCGCCTCCTACTGACCGCCTCCTACCGACCCCGAAAGTCGCTTCCGACAGAGAACGAAAGAGGTGCGCCCATGGCAGGTGTACAGGACCGTGTGATCGCCGTGACCGGAGCCGGAGGAGGGCTCGGCCGCGAGTACGCGCTGCTGCTGGCCCGCTCCGGCGCCAAGGTCGTCGTCAACGATCTGGGCGGTGCGCGGGACGGATCCGGCTCAGGCACGACCATGGCCGACGCGGTGGTCACGGAGATCACCGAAGCCGGCGGGCAGGCCGTGGCCAACTACGACAGCGTGGCCTCGGAGGAGGGCGGCGCGTCCGTCGTCCGCGCGGCGTTCGACGCCTTCGGCCGCATCGACGGCGTGGTGAGCAACGCCGGCATCCTCCGTGACGTCGCCTTCCACAAGATGACCGCCGAGCAGTGGGACGCGGTGCTCCAGGTCCACCTGCACGGCACGTACCATGTCGTCCGCGCGGCCTGGCCGCACTTCCGCGAGCAGGGGCACGGCCGGGTGGTGGTCGCCACCTCCAACACCGGCCTGTACGGCAACTTCGGCCAGGCCAACTACGGCGCGGCCAAGCTTGGCATGGTCGGCCTGATCAACACCCTCGCCATCGAGGGCCGCAAGTACAACATCCTGGCCAACGCGGTCGCGCCACAGGCGGCGACCCGGATGACCGAGGACGTCGCCCCGGCCGAGCTGCTGGCGAAGCTGCCCGCCGCGCACGTCGCGCCGGTCGTCGGCCACCTGCTCACCGACGAGTGCGCCGACAGCGGAACCGTCGTTGTCGTCGGCGGCGGCCTCTGCACCCGCGTGCAGCTCTTCGAGTCCACGGGCGTCACCTTCGCCGAGGTGCCGACCATCGAACAGGTCGGCGAGCGCTGGGCGGAGATCGTCGATATGAACGGTGCGGTCCCGGCCATCAACCGGGTGGGCTGAGCGGATGGAGACGACAGTGCAGGACTTCGACGCCCTCGTGATCGGCGCGGGCGCGGGCGGCCTGTGCGCCGCCGCCCGGCTCTCCCACCTCGGGTACCGCACCCTGGTGGTCGAGCGGCTCGACCGGGTCGGCGGGCGGGCGTCCACGTACGACATCGACGGCTTCAAGGTCAACAACGGGGCGATCGTGCTGGAGCTCGGCGGCGTCACCGAGGAGACCTTCGCGACCGTCGGCGCGCCGTACGACGTCCGCATGCCCAAGCCCCCGATTCTCTACCGGATCGGCGGCAAGGACATCGACGTGACCGGCGGTGGCTGGGGGTTCCTCCTCGGCAAGCTCACCCGGCAGGGCGCCAAGCTGGTCAAGGGGCTGGGCGCGGCCAGGGAGGACAGCGGACTGCCCGAGGCCGAGCTCACCACCGAGCAGTGGGTGTCGAAGTACACCACGAACGAGAACGTGCACGGGATGTTCCGCAACATGTGCGGCTCCATCTTCGCGGTCGGCTCCGAGGAACTGCCTGCCCGGGTCTTCCTCACCTATTTCACCCGCAAGAGCGCCTTCAAGAAGTTCGGCTTCCACCCGGAGGGCACCATCGGCGTCTGGCGGGCGCTGGCCGACGTGGTGACCCGGAACGGGGGCGAGGTCTGGCTGAACAGCGAGGCTCGCTCGCTGACTCTCACTGACGGCGTGGTCACCGGTGCCGTGATCTCCCGTGACGGCGAGACCGTCGAGGTCGGCTGCCGGGTCGCGGTCAGCGACGCCGGACCGGCCGCCACCGTGGAGCTGGTCGGCGCGGACAACCTGCCCGCCGACTACCGCGACGAGGTGCGGCGGCGGGACCGTCCCTGCTCGATGATCACGGTGAACATCGCCAGCAGGGAACGGCTCATCGAGGCCCAGGGCATGCTGAGCTTCGGCAAGACCCGGCGCCTGTGTTACATCGCCAACTTCACCGACCTGTGCCCGGAGATGGCCCCGGAGGGATGGCACCTGTACGCCGCCGCCGGAGTGCCCAAGCCGTCGGTCGGCGACTTCGACGAGCAGGCCGAAACCGAGCTGATCATGGAGGACCTGCGCGAGCAGGTGCCCGGCTTCGGCCGGGCCCGCGTGCTCTCCGTCGCGGTGACGCGCGACGGCTGGCCCCCGCAGCGCGCCGTCGCGGGATTCGACCTCGCCCCCGCGACGCCGATCCCGAACCTGTGGAACGTCGGAGACGGGGTCAAGGAGTACGCCAACGGCGGCACCACCGCCTGCGCGGAGACGGCCAAGATCGTCGTCGAGCTGATCGCCGAGCGTCACCCCGTCGGAGCCGGCCGCTGAGCCGGCGCCTCACGCGAAGGAAAGGAACCATGAAGATCATCGTTGACTGGAACAGGTGCACCGGTCTCGGCATCTGCGAGTCACTGGCACCCGGCGTCTTCGAGGTCGACGATGCCGGCGACCTGGTCCTGCTGTCCGAGACGGTCTCCGACGGCGACCTCGAAGGCGTCCGGCAGGCGGTCGAGGGCTGCCCGACCGAGGCGCTGCGGCTGGAACCATGAGCGGGCGGCGATTCGTCGTCGTCGGAGCGTCCCTCGCGGGCCTGCGCGCGGTCGAGGCGGCACGCAAGAGCGGCTTCGACGGGTCGATCACCCTGATCGGCGCCGAACCCCACCTGCCCTACGACCGGCCGCCGCTGTCCAAGGCGTTCCTGGACGGTGCCGACCTGCCCGCCTTCCGCGGCGAGGAGGTGCTCCGTGACGAGCTGGGCGCCGAACTCGTGCTCGGCACTGCCGCGACCGCGCTGGACACCACGGCCGGGACCGTACATGCCGGGGAGCGGGAATTCGGCTACGACGCCCTGGTGATCGCGACCGGGGCGAGGGCCCGCACCCTGCAGGGAACCGACGGACTGCGCGGAGTGCACACCCTGCGCACCCGTGACGACGCTCAGGCCGTACGACGGGCGTTGGACGCAGGCGCGCGCACGGTCGTGGTCGGAGCCGGTTTCATCGGCTCCGAGGTCGCGTCCGCCGCCCGCAAGCGCGGTCGTGACGTGACGATCGTCGAGGCGCTGCCCACCCCGCTGGTACGTGCCGTGGGCCAGACCATGGGCGCGGCGTGCGCGGCCCTGCACACCCGGGCCGGCACGGACCTGCGCTGCGGCGTCGGCGTGGAGGCCGTGGAGGGTGAGGGGACGGTCGAGCGGGTCAGGCTCACCGACGGGACCGTGCTCGCGGCCGACCTCGTGGTGGCGGGCATCGGGGCGGTGCCCGCCACCGGCTGGCTGGCCGGTTCCGGGCTGACTCTCGACGACGGCGTCGTCTGCGACGAGACCCTGTTCACCGGAGCTCCCGGGGTGTACGCCGCCGGGGACGTCGCCCGCTGGCACAACCCGATGTTCGGCCGTCACATGAGGCTGGAGCACTGGACCAGCGCGGCCGAGCAGGGAGCGGTGGCGGCGCGCAACGCCCTGGACCCGGCGGTGGCCAAGCCGTACTCCACCGTGCCGTACTTCTGGTCGGACTGGTACGGCTCCCGCATCCAGTTCGTCGGCGTTCCCGCGACCGACGAGGTCCGCGTGGTCGACGGCGGCCCCGGCGGTGACCACTTCGTCGCCCTCTACCGCGAAGGCGACCGCCTGGCCGGAGCGCTCACGCTGAACGGCCAGACCCAGATCATGAAATACCGCGGGCTCATCGCGCGCGGCGCCGCCTGGACGCAGGGCCTGGAATTCGCCGGCCGTCGCAGGTCCGCGGCCATGGAGCGCGTCTGAGTCTCGTCCGGGCGCGGATTCCGCCGGATCGTCGGCAGGCACGGCGAAGGGAGCCGGTGCCGACAAGACCACGAGAATGCGATGGGAGTGTTGCCGACCATGACCGCCAACAGAGCCGGACAGGGAGAGCCCGCCGCCATCAAGGATCCAATGGTTGTCGAGGATCCGGCCGCGGCCGGGCAGCCGGTGGCCGTCGCGGATCCCGCCGCGGTCGAGTCGTTCGCCGGGCACCCCGTCCGGCTCGACGACGCCCTGGAGCGGATCCTGTCGCGGCGGCACAGCTGCCGCGCCTTCCGCTCGGAACGGGTGCCGCCAGACCTGATCGAGCGGATGTTCGCTCTCGCCCAGCGCGCCCCGTCCTGGTGCAACTCCCAGGCCTGGCAGGTGATCCTCACCAGCGGCGAGGCGACCGAACGGTTCCGGGCGGAGCTGTACGCCGCCGGGACCCGGCCGGCGTGTTCGGACATCCCCGAACCCGCCGCGTACCACGGCGTCTACCAGACGCGGCGGCGGGAGGCGGGCTACGCCCTCTACGGCAGCCTGGGCATCGACAGGAAGGATCTCGAGGCGCGGAACCTCCAGCTCCTGGAGAATTTCCGGTTCTTCGGCGCTCCGCACGTCGCGGTGATCACATCAGACCGGTCGCTCGGTCCGTACGGCTACATCGACTGCGGGGCGTACGTGTCCACGCTCCTGCAGGCCGCGGAGAGTCTGGGCATCGCGGCGATCCCGCAGGCGGCCATCGCGATGCGCTCCGACACCGTGCGCGCGCACTTCGCGATCCCCGACGACCGCGTGATCGTCTGCGGAGTGTCCTTCGGCTACTCCGACACGGAACACCCGGCCAACTCTTTCCGTACATCCCGGGAGGAACCCGCGAACGTCGTCGAGTGGCACGACCGATGAGTCCATGCGGGGCCCTGGGTCACGGGGTGCGGCGGGTGCGCTTTCGTGGCGGGCGTGATCCGGTCTGCTCGTCGGGTTCGATCAGTTGTGATCTGGCGCTGAGGCCGTGTCGGACGAGGGACTGGGCATTGCGGACAACGGCGTCGAAGGTGTCGCGCTTGGGGTTCCACCATTCGGCGGCCCAGTTGATGGCGCCGAGGACGAGGAGGTGGGCGACCCGTGGGTCGAGGCCGGGGCGGAGGTCGCCGGCGTTGTCGAGGTCGCGGAAGAGGGTGCGCCAGAGTTTGCCGTATTCGCCTTCTTCGGCGAGTTGGCGGGTGCGGAGGTGTTCGGGGATCTGGCCGGAGTTGCGGATGACGGCGGTGGCGAAGTCGGAGAGTTCCAGTTCGATGTGGAGGTGGGCTTCGATGGCGGCGCAGATCCGGTCCATGGGATCGGTGTCGGCGGGGAGTGCGTCGAGGGTCTCGCTGACGTGTTCGCGTACGCGGCGAGCGCCGGTCCACATGACTTCTTCGATCAGGTCTTCGCGGGATCCGAAGTAGTAGTAGATCGCGGGTGCTTGGAGTTGTGCTTGGTCGGCGATGTCGCCGAGGCGTGTCCCGGCGTAGCCCTTGCGGCTGAGGACATGTGCCGCGGCGTCGAGGATGCGCTCGCGGGTACGGGCTGACTTGGAGCTTTCTTCCGAAGTGGGGCCGCCGGCTTTCCTGGACACGGAGCGATCATACGCGGCTCCCGCCCTCGAGGCGATTTAACCGAATGTAGATTAACCGACCATCAGATGTTCCGTGGAACCGAGGGAAAGATGATCGACGAAGTGGTCGCGGCAATGGCCGGGCGCGTTGCGGAGCGGGGAGAGGGAGTGGGCCGGTGACGGCGATCGTGGAAGGTCCGTACTTCGAGGAGCTGGCGGTCGGGCAGGTGTTCGACGGCGCTCCGGGAGTCACTCTCACCCCCGGGCACGCGGCGGTCCACCAGGCGGTCGTGGGCGATCGGCTGCGGTTGCCGCTGGACGCGCACCTCTGCGAGGAGGTCACAGGGAGAGCGTCCCTGGCGCATCCGGCACTGGTCTGGGACGTGGCGATCGGCCAGTCCACCCTGGTCACCCATCACGTGAAGGCGAACCTGTTCTACCGTGGACTCGTCTTCCGCCGGTTGCCGGTGATCGGTGACACGCTGCGCACGTCCACCGAAGTGGTGGCGTTGCGGCAGAACCGGCCGAAACCGGGCCGCCGTCCGACCGGGCTGGCGGCGCTGCGGATCAGCACCGTGGACCAGGACGGGGCGCCGGTGCTCGACTTCTGGCGCTGCGCGATGGTGCCGCTCCGCGATTCCGCGACGCTGACCGGTCATGACGCCGATCTCGACGCGGTGGGTGCGGCCTCCGCGGACGCGGATCTCGTCGAGGCGTCGGCGGGGCTGCTGGCGGGCTGGCGGCTCGACCGGTTCAGGGAGCGGGCGGGCGGCCGGCACTTCTCCGATGTGGCCGAGGGGGAGATGTGGCGGGTGGGCGGGGGAGACGTCGTGTCCAGTGCCCCGGAGCTGGCCAGGCTCACCGTGAACGTGGCGCAGGTGCATCACGACGTGGGCGCCGCCGGAGGCTCGCGGCGGCTGGTGTACGGCGGGCACACCATCGGCCTCGCGCTGTCCCAGGCCGCCCGAGCGCTGCCGAACCTGGTCACGGTCGTGGCCTGGCACGGCTGCGACCACGTCGGTCCCGTCCACGAAGGGGACACGCTTTCCAGCGAGGTCGTCGTGGAACGCCGCACTCCGCTGCCCGGCGGCGGTGGGCTGGTTCATCTCCGCTCGCTGGTCGGTGTGGTGGGGGACGGCGAGCCGAGGGTCGTCCTCGACTGGCGGTTCGTCGCCGTCATGGCGTAGGAACGCCCCCGGACGCGGGGAGCCATGCGATACCTCGACGAGCATTCACGGCGAGCAGAGAGAACTCCGCTTACATCTCTCCCGGGAGGCTGTACGCATCGGCTCTTGGATCGCGCCGCGCTTGGCCTACCTCACCGTGACGAACGCCCGCCCCTGTGCGGGGACGGGCACCGAACGGACCGCGTCGATCTCGCGCCGCGCCTGTGCGGGGTCCATGGAACGCGTCCGCTCGATCTCCGCCCGCCAGCCCGTGATGTCGACACCGCCCGGCAGGCGCGCCTCGTCGTATCCGATCGCCAGCGCGGCGAGCAGGTGCACGATGTCGTCCCGTCGCGGTGTCGCGTTACCGCCGGGTGACTTCCGGCGGCGTTTTGATCAGGCGATTGGCGCTCGGGCCCCCGGGTATGCGCCGCTGGTGGCTACCGCCGACCTGCGTCCGTCGTTCGCCGGCCGCGTCCAGACGCCTCCGTTGCTCACCTTCGGTCACGGCACCGCCTCCCGGACCTTGATCACCACCCTCCTTCACGGCGTGAACGCGGAGGCCGTCGTGGACGTCCGTACCGCGCCCGGGAGCCGCCGCCTCCCCCACGTGGGCAGGCACGAGCTCTCCGCCTGGCTGCCGGGGGAGGGGATCGGCTACTGGTGGGAGAGGCGGCTCGGCGGTTTCCGCACGCCGGCTCCGGACTCGCCCGACACGTTCTGGCGGAACGACTCCTTCCGGGGGTACGCCGGCTACAGCCGCGGACCGGAGTTCCACGCCGCCCTGAAGGAACTCCTGGACCGGGCGGCGGCCACCCGTACCGTGATCATGTGCAGCGAGGCGGTCTGGTGGCGCTGCCATCGGCGGATCATCGCCGACTACGCCGTGCTGGTCCACCAGGTCCCCGTACTGCACCTGGCCCATGACGGGCGACTCACCGAACACCGGCCCACCGCGGGCGCGCGCCTTCTCGACGACGGGCTCCTCGTCTACGACGCCGCCTGACCCAGATTTGCGGGAACATACCCCCCTGGGTATATTGGCCGCATGCGCATGGATGAGGCGAACATCGGTGGCGCGGTGACTCGCCTGCGGCGTGCGCATGGCCGGCTCGCCGGTGTGATCGCGATGAGCGTCGCCGAGCTGGAGAAGCTGTTCCTCGCCCTCGCGTGACCGGCTCTCCCAGCCGTTTCGCCATGACCTTCATATACCCCCGGGGGTAATTACCATGTTTGGAAATCGCATGAGCCCGGAAGTCGATCTCGCCCGCTTCGCCGAGGCGTACCGCGGCGGCGCGACGGTGGTCGATGTCCGCGAAATGGACGAGTTCACCGCGGGCCATGTGCCGGACGCGCTGCCGATCCCGCTGGATCGTCTGCCGGGGCGGATCTCGGAGGTGCCGCGCGACGGCGCCGTCTATGTCATCTGCGCCTCGGGGAACCGGAGTCGCGCGGGCACCGCGATCCTGCGCCGCGCCGGGATCGAGGCGTACTCGGTGGCCGGCGGCACCAAGGGGTGGATGCACGCCGGAGGCCAGGTGGTCGCGGGCGCGGTCTGACCGTGGTTCGGCAGCCCTTCCCGCCCGCCCTTCTCGCTGATCGTTCCTGAATCCCGGACGGCGCTCGCCTGCCGTCGGCGGCCTTGCCTGCCGCTATTTTTGCGACCTTGATACCCCCGGGGGTATTTTCCCCTGTGAAAGTGAGGTAACCGTGGAGATCCTGTCCTTCCGCACTCCCGGCCTCGGCGACCAGACCTACCTGCTCACGCACGAGGGCAAGGGGGTGCTCGTCGACCCGCAGCGCGACATCGACCGGTTCCTGCGAGCCGCCGCCGACCGCGACGTGGAGCTCCGCTTCGTGCTGGAGACCCACCTGCACAACGACTACGTCTCCGGCGGGGAGCAGGCCGCTCTTCGCACCGGCGCCGAGCTGGTTCTGCCCGCCGCCGCCGCGCCGGCCTACCGCCACACGCCGGCCTTCCACCTGGAGGAGATCAGCGGGGAGGACGGGCTCGCGATCCGCCCGATCCACACGCCCGGCCACACGCCGGAGCACACCAGCTACCTCGTGCTGATCGACGGCGAGCCGACCGCGGTCTTCTCCGGCGGCAGCCTCCTTGTGGCCTCGGCCGGCCGCCCCGACCTGCTGGGAACGGCCCGGGCGAGCACCCTGGCCAGGCTCCAGTACGGCTCGCTGCGGCGGCTCGCGGCGCTGCCGCCGCAGGTCGAGCTCCTCCCGACGCACGGCGAGGGGTCGTTCTGCACCGCGAGCGGCGCGGGCCGCTACACCTCCACGATCGGTGAAGAGATCGGCACGAACCCGCTGCTGGCCATCGACGACGCCGACCGGCTGGCCGACGAGCTGCTCGCCGCGCCCATGCCGATCCCGGCCTTCTACGCGTACATGGGCCCGGCCAACACGCTCGGGGTGCCGCCGATGCCCGCGATCGAGGTTCCCGAGCTGGCGGTCGCCGACGTGCCCGACGACGCTCACGTCGTGGACATCCGCCCGAGGAAGGCGCAGGCGGAAGGCTTCCTGCCCGGCTCGGTCGGCATCGAGGAGGGCACCGACTTCGGGAGCTGGGCCGGGTGGCTGCTGCCGTACGGGTCACCACTGGTCCTGGTCGCGGAGCACGGCCAGGATGCCGCCGAGGCGGTCACGCAGCTCGCCCGGATCGGGATCGACAGTGTGCGGGGCGTGGTGCGCGATCTCGGCCCGGCCGCTACCGCGCGGTTCGAGCTGGTGGATCTGACGGCCTTCGTCGCGCTGGTGGAGCGGCCGGACGCCCAGGTGCTGGACGTGCGGATGCCGAACGAGCGCGCCGCCGTACGTCTCGGGGGAGCCGTGGAGCGATTCCTCCCCGAACTGGTCGCCGAGGGCGTTCCCGCCGAGCTCGACAGGGACCGCCCGGTGCTCGTGGCGTGCGGCTCCGGTCGCCGCGCGGCGATCGCCGCGACCCTGCTCGCCCGCCAGGGCTACCGGGTGGTGGTGCTGAACCGTGCGGGCATCCCCGACGTCGTCGCCGCGAAGGCCGCCCGCCACGCGGCCTGACCGGCCGCGCCATGACCTCTCGCGGGTACCGCCGCGAGACGCTGAGGAAAGAGAAGATACCAATGAGCGTGGACCGCCCATCCCAGACCATCGACCCCGCCAGCGCGCGTGCTCTGATCGCGTCCAACCCGGACGTGCTCGTCGTCGACGTGCGAACCGCGGCCGAGTTCGAGACCGCGCACATCCAGAGTGCGGTCAACCTGCCGCTTGACCAGGTGGACGCCCATCTGCGGCAGATCGTCGCGGACGCCGGCGGCACGATGCTGCTGATCTGCCAGTCGGGCGGCCGGGCCACCCAGGCGCAGAACAAGCTGTGCGAAGCCGGGCTGCCCGACACGGTCGTGCTCTCCGGCGGCATGAACGCCTGGATCGCCTCGGGAGCGCCCGTCGTACGCGGCCGGCAGAAGTGGAGCCTGGAGCGTCAGGTCCGCCTCGTGGCCGGCGGCATCGTGCTCACGTCGATCGTGGCGGACCTGTGGCTGCCCGGCGCGCGTTTCGTGGGCGCCTTCGTCGGCGCGGGGCTGACCTTCGCCGCGCTGACCGACACCTGCGCGATGGGGATGCTGCTCTCCAGGCTGCCGTACAACCGCGGAAGAGTCGACGTCGACGAGGCCATGGCCTGCATCCGCAGGCCCGCGCGCTCCAGGGCCTGACCCCCGGCTCCGCCGTACGGCGGAGCGGACTGTCTCCTATATACCCCCAGGGGTATGAAGGGAAGGAATTCCATGCTCGCCCTGACCCTTGCCGGCGCCGTGGTGGTCGGCCTGACGCTCGGCCTGTTCGGCGGTGGAGGGTCGATCCTGACCGTGCCATTGCTCGTCTACCTCGCGGGCGTGCCGGCCAAGGCGGCGATCGCGATGTCCCTGTTCGTCGTGGCCGTGACCAGCGCGGTCAGCGCCGTCGGGCACGCCCGCGCCGGGCGGATCCGGTGGAAGACCGGCCTGATCTTCGGCGTGGCCGGCATGGCGGGCGCGTACGGCGGTGGCCTGATCGGGCCGCACCTGCCGTCCGCCGTGCTGCTGGCCGCGTTCGCGCTGATGATGCTGGCCACCGCGACCGCGATGATCCGCGGCCGCGCGGTGCCCGAGCAGGCGCCGGCGCACACGGACCTGCCCATCGCGCACGTGCTGGCCGAGGGTGTCGTCGTCGGACTGGTCACCGGCCTGGTCGGCGCGGGCGGCGGCTTCCTCGTCGTCCCCGCGCTCGTGCTGCTCGGCGGAATGCCCATGAGTATGGCCGTCGGCACCTCGCTGGTCGTGATCGCGTTGAAGTCGCTCGCCGGGCTCGCCGGATACCTGCAGACCGTCCACATCGACTGGACGACCGCGCTCCCCGTGACCGCGGCCGCGGTCGTCGGCGGGTTGGTGGGAGGGCAGCTCGCCGGGCGGATCCAGGCGGACCGCCTGCGCAAGGGCTTCGGCTGGTTCGTTCTCGTGATGGGCGGCTTCGTGCTCGTCCAGCAGGCGCCGTCAGCGCTGTTCCACACGATGTGGGGCGTCGCGGTGCTGCTCGCCGGCGGCGTGTCGGTCCTGGCGGTCGTCACGTACCTGCTCCTCAGGAAGGAGAAGGGGCGGGGGCACCGGGCGGTGCGCGTCCCCGAGACCAACCGTGGCTGACGCCCGGCGGGCGGAGAGACACCCCGCGGGCAAAGAGAGAGGAAGGGACATGATCACCGAACTGACCAAGGACAACTGGAGCGCGACGGTCACCGCGGAGGGCATCGTGCTGGTGGACTTCTGGGCGGCCTGGTGCGGCCCGTGCCGTCGGTTCGCTCCGGTCTTCGAGGCGGCGGCCGCGCGCAATCCCGACATCGTCTTCGGCAAGGTCGACACGGAGGCGGAGCAGGAGTTGGCGAGCTCGTTCCGTATCACCTCCATCCCGACCCTGATGGCGATCCGGGACGGTGTCATCGTCGCCATCCAGCCCGGGGCGCTGCCGGAACCCGTGCTCGACGACCTCATCGCGCAGGTCCGGACGCTCGACATGGCGGAGATCCGCCGCCACGTGGCCGGGCAGCCCGCCCGGCGCTGACGTGGCACGGAGACCGCCCCAGCCCCCCGGGCCGGCTCGCGCGGAGGACGGCATGGGCGCCGTCCGTCCGCCGAGCCTGGGGCTGCGGGCCAACCTCGCCCAGTTCACCCTGCTCGTCGCCGTCAACGCGCTGGTCGGCGGGATGCTCGGCCAGGAGCGAACGGTGCTGCCGCTGCTCGCCGGGCAGACCTTCCACCTGAACGCCTACATCGGCGTGCTCACGTTCATCCTCGCCTTCGGCGCGGTCAAGGCGATCACGAACTTCCTCGCCGGAACCCTGTCCGACCGGTACGGCAGGAAGCCCGTGCTGGTCGCGGGGTGGTTGATCGGCCTGCCGGTGCCGCTGCTGCTCATCTGGGCGCCGAGCTGGGGCTGGGTGATCGCCGCCAACGTGTTGCTGGGGGTGAACCAGGGCCTGACCTGGTCCACCACCGTCGTCATGAAGATCGACCTGGTCGGTCCGGAGCGTCGCGGCCTGGCCATGGGACTCAACGAGGCCGCCGGGTACGTCGCGGTCGCGGTCACGGCGATGGCCACCGGCTATCTCGCCGGAGAGTACGGCCTGCGGCCGACGCCGTTCCTGCTGGGCGCCGCCTACGCCGCCCTGGGGCTCGGCCTGTCGACGCTCGCCGTACGGGAGACCCGGGGGCACGCCCACCACGAGGCGGGGACGGCGGTGAGCCCGCTGAGCACCCGCCGGATCCTGACGTTGACCAGCTTCAGGGAACCGGCGCTCTCCACCGCCTCCCAGGCGGGCATGGTGAACAACCTGAACGACGGCCTGGCCTGGGGGTTGTTTCCGATCCTCTTCGCCGCCCACGGCCTCTCGACCGCCGGGATCGGACTGCTCGCCGCCCTCTATCCGGCCGTCTGGGGCTTCGGGCAACTGGCCACCGGCGCGCTGTCGGACCGGATCGGCCGCAAGTGGCTGATCGTCGGCGGGATGGCGACGCAGGCCGTCGCCCTCGCCATGGTCGCCGTGGGCACGTCGCTTCCCGTGTGGGTGGCGGCCGTGATCCTGCTCGGCCTCGGCACGGCCATGGTCTACCCGACCCTGCTCGCCGCCGTCGGCGATGTCGCCCACCCCGCCTGGCGAGCCCGGGCGGTCGGGGTGTACCGGTTGTGGCGTGACGGCGGATTCGCCGCGGGCGCCCTGCTCGCCGGAGTCGTGGCGGACCTGTACGGGATTCCCGCCGCGGTCTGGACCGTCGCCGCGCTCACCGGCCTGTCCGGGATGGTCGTCGCGGTGCGCATGTACGAGACGCGCCCGGTGGCGGCCGGACGCACCGGGGAACCCCTGACTGACCAGGGGACATCCCCGAAACAGGGACTGAAGTCCTGACCGAATCAGATACCCCCCGGGGTATGCTGGAAGCAACCCCATCGAACCGCAGGAGGACGGACATGTTCTTCACGCAGTACTACCTGGACTGCCTCTCGCAGGCCTCGTACATGATCGGTGACCGGGAGACCGGCCGGGCCGTAGTGGTGGACCCCAGGCGCGACGTGTCCGAGTACATCGCGGACGCGCAGGCGCGCGGGCTGAGGATCGAGGGCGTGATCAACACCCACTTCCACGCCGACTTCATCGCGGGCCATCTCGAGCTGGCCGCGCGCACGGGCGCCTGGATCGGCTACGGACATAGGGCCGAGGCCGAGTATCCCATCCGCACGCTGACCGACGGCGAGCGCGTCGAGCTCGGTGACGTCGTCCTGGAGATCATGGAGACCCCCGGGCACACGCCGGAGTCGATCAGCATCCTGGTGTACGAGCACGCCTCCGACACGGTGCCCTACGGCGTGCTCACGGGAGACGCGCTGTTCATCGGCGACGTGGGGCGGCCGGACCTGCTCGCCTCGCTCGGCATGACGGCCGACCAGCTCGGCCGGATGCTGTACGACAGCGTCCAGCACAAGCTGATGGGGCTGCCGGACGCGGTGCGGGTGTTCCCGGCGCACGGCGCCGGCTCGGCTTGCGGCAAGAACCTCTCGACGGAGCGGCAGTCGACCATCGGCATGCAGCGGCTGACCAACTACGCGTGCGCGCCGATGAGCGAGGACGAGTTCCTGGCCATCGTCACGGAGGGTCAGCCGCCCGCGCCCGGCTACTTCGTCTACGACGCCGTGCTGAACCGGAAGAACCACGAACTGCTCGACGTGGCCGCGCACGTCCGGCCGCTGTCGCAGGAGGACTTCCTGGCCTCGCGGGCGGCGGGCGCCGTTGTCGTCGACGCCCGTGACTCCCAGGACTTCGCCCTCGCCCACCTGCGCGGCTCGATCGGCGTCCCGGCCGACGGACGGTTCGCCGAACGGGTCGGCATGGTGGTCAAGCCGCGCAGCGAGATCGTCGTCATCGCCCCGCAGGATCGCGAGGAGGAGGTGGTGACCCGCCTGGGGAGGATCGGCTTCGACACGGTCACCGGATATCTGCGCGAGCCCGAGGCCGCCTTCCTCGCCGTGCCCGGCGAGGTGGCGCACTCCACGCGGGTCACCGCGCGCGACCTGCGCGAGGCGCTCGCCGGGGTGGAGCCGCCGCTGCTCGTCGACGTGCGCAACGAGGGAGAGGTCGCGGGCGGCGCCATCGAGGGATCGGTGAACATCCCGCTCGCGCAGCTCGCCGGGCGGCTCTCCGAGGTGCCGGTCGACCGTCCCGTCGTCGTCTACTGCGCGGGCGGCGCCCGCTCGGCCATCGCGGCCGGCCTGCTGGAGCACGAGGGGCGAGAGCGGGTGGCCGACCTGATCGGCGGCTACGACGCCTGGCAGCGCGCCTTCGCGACCGCCGGGGCATAGGTCACCACCCGGCCACGCCGGTGTGCCCCACGGAGTTCGTCACCTTCGCCGGACTCGCCATGGAGTTCGCGGACCGGAAGGTCGCCCTGCTCGGTGACTCGCTCGACTCCGGGCACGGCCACCTGGCCCGCGGCGGGATGCCGCCGCGGGCCGGCCGGTCGCGGGCCCGGCGGCCCTGCGGTCCGTGGTGGCCCTCTGGCGCCGAGGTGTCCGTCGGCTTATAGTCATCCCCATGACTACTCATATCCATGAGTATTGAGCCGATGGCCCTCAGACACGCGGTGCTGGCGGCGCTGCTCGACGGCGAATACAGCGGATACCAGCTCGCCAAGATCTTCGACATCGGCGTCTCCAACTTCTGGTACGCCGCCCCGCAGCAGCTCTACGCCGAGCTGACCAAGCTGGAGGCCGACGGCCTGGTCACGGGCCGGGAGGTGGTCCAGCGGGGCCGCCCCAACAAGCGCGTGTTCAAGGTGACCGAGGCCGGGCTCGGCGAGCTGGCCGCCTTCGCCGCCACACCGGCCAAGCCCCTGCTCATCCGCGACGACCTGGCCGTCAAGGTGCACGCCGTCGACCTGCTCGACCCCGCGCCGGTGATCGGGCAACTGCACGACCGGGCCCGGGAGGCCGCCGCCAAGCTGGAGGTGTTCGAGCAGCTCCTGCTGCGCCTGCGCGGCGAGCTGGACGAGGAGACGTTCCTGCGCCAGGGCGAGCACGTCGGCCCCTACCTGTCCTGCCTGGCGGGATGCAGGCTGGAGCGCGAGACCCGCGCCTGGTGCCTGGAGACGGCGCGGACGCTCGGCGAGCGCACGGCCCGCGCCGGAAAGGAGACCTCATGACCGTCTACAGGCGTTACGTCGCGCTCGGCGACAGCCAGACCGAGGGCCTCGGTGACGGCGACGACGTCAACGGACACCGCGGCTGGGCCGACCGCCTCGCCGAACACCTGGCCCGCGCCGACCCCGGCCTCCTGTACGCCAACCTCGCGGTCCGCGGCCGGCTCGCGGGCCAGATCCGCTCCGAGCAGCTGGCCCCCGCGCTGGCGCTGCGCCCCGACCTGGCCACGGTCATGGCGGGCATGAACGACCTCATTCGCCCCGGCTGCGAGCCCGCCGCTGTGGCGGAGGTGCTGGAGGAGATGTACGCCGCGCTGACCGAGGCGGGCGCGCACGTGGTTACCGTGACTTTTCCTGATATCGGGAAGATCGCCCCGATAGCCCGGCCGCTCCGGCCCAAGGTGCTCGACCTCAACGCCCGCATCCGCGCCGCCGCGGCCCGCCACGGGGTCACGGTGGTGGACACGTTCGCGATGGAGTTCGTCACCGACGCGCGCATGTGGGGCATGGACCGGCTGCACGCGAGCCCGGAGGGCCACGCCCGCATCGCCGCCGCCATGGCCCACTCCCTCAGCCTGCCCGGCAGTGACGACACGTGGATGCTGCCCTTCCCGCCCTTGCCCCCGGCGCCGGCGTGGCGGGTGGCGGCGGCCGAGCTACGCTGGTTCGCCACGTTCGCGGGCCCGTGGATCGGCCGCCGCATCCGCGGCCGCTCCTCGGGCGACGGCCGCACGGCCAAGCGGCCGGAGCTCACGCCGTGGGCCCAGCCGGCCGCGAGCCCCCGCGCGCCGCAGTCCGCTCCCTCGGCCGGATCGGCGGCGGGCTCAGAGGTGCCGGTGCCCGCGGCGGGTGGACGGCAGGTCGTGCCGCCCGGAGAGGAACTCCTGGAACGCGATCCTGGCCTTGATCACCGGTCGCCGTAACCGCTCTTCTCTTCCGCCGAGCCGGCGCGTGCCGGGTGGTCAGGCCGGCCGGCGCACCTGGCCCTGGTCCAGGAGGAGGGCCAGGGCCGTGGTCAACGCCGCGCCCTCCTGGCGTCACATCCTGTGCAGGAAGGCGGTCCACTGCTGCCAGAACAGCGAGTTGCTCGTGGTGACGAAGGGCTCCTTCTGCAGCTTGAGGCGGTACAGCGTGTCGAAGAGCGCGTCGCTGCCCTGCATGTCGCCGAAGCTCGGCCTCGTCACCAGGCCCAGGTAGACCTTGAGCGCGGTCGCGTGCCCCCTGGCCTCGGCGATGAACCGGAACAGCGACCAGCCCAGCGCGTAGTTGAACGAGCGGTACTTGTCATCGTAGAAGTGCTCGTTGTTGGGCAGGTCCGCGCGCAACAGGCCCTTGGCCAGGCCGTCACGGATCACCCACCTGTTGGCGGCCGCCGGGGTCCCGCGGTTCTCGATGTAGCCGGCGAAGCCCTCGGTGGCCCACCGGGGCGCGGCCAGGCTCAGCCCCTTGCCGCCGGCGCCGCCCACCGGGCCGAGCTGGATGTCGACCGGCTGCACCGCCGTGGTGATCGCGTGGGTGATCTCGTGCTTCATCACCAGCAGCGGGTCGTCCGACTTGAGGGCGGACCTCATGTTGATCACGATGCGGGAGCCCGCGTAGTGGCCCGTGACCTCGACCTTGTCGGCGCTCGCGCCGAGCAGGGAGATCTCCACACCCTCCGACCAGCTGGGCGTGCCCGCGCCGAACCACTTCTTGTAGCTGGCGGGCCTGCCGGTCAGGAACAGGGCGAAGCCGCCGGGCGCCAGGTTGTCCAGCCAGTCGCGGCGCACCTCGGCGCTGGCCCTGGCGGCGACCTTGACGTAGGCCTCGAAGTCGGGCACCGACCCGTCCGTGGCCAGCACCACGTCCCCGCGCTTGGCGACGGTCAGCCGGGTCAGCTCCCACGGCGGGTCGTAGATCAGCCCGTAGTCGTCGGTGACGGGCCCGACGTCGACCATCGTGTACTGCCCGTTCATCATCGCGAACAGGTAGATGGAATCGCTGGCGCTGCTGTCCCTGTCGACGCCGGCCAGCTTGGAGACCAGGCGGACCTTGAAGCCGTTGACGTCCTGCGGCAGCGTCTTGACGTAGCGCTGGGCCTCGGCGACCAGCGGGCCGTCAGAAGGCCCGCTGGACAGCTGCAGGGTCTCCCACCGGAACTTGCGCAGGTTCGCGAACTGCAGCTTCTGGGCCGCCATCAGCGCGGCGTTGGACGTGTCGACGCCCGCGAGCCAGGCCTGCTCGTCGCCGGAGCGCAGCGCGGCGTTGCGGCGGTCGATGAAGCGCTTGACGTCGGCCTGCATGTCCGTGGCGTCGCGCGTCTTCTCCACCCCGGTCAGCACGCCGGGCAGGCGGCACCCGCTCAGCAGGAACACCGATCCGGTGAGCGTGAACAGGGCATGACGGCGTGTCAGCACGTAGACCTTCCCCCGTGGAAAGTTGATGCTCGGGCAGCGATTCAGGCGGCGACCATGGTTGCACTTGAACGGGGTGAAGGCTAGCCAAATGATCTACAACCCGCGCATACCGGGTCGGGTGTTACAAATGCCACCTTCCGTGTCGTGACGTCATAGGCGTCGGTGGCCGTGCCGTACCGCCGGCATCCTGTGAGAGCGCCGCTCTACGCTTCGTTGACTTTGACGCCTTCTCGCACGTGGCGAACAGTGGGGCGGAGCTCGAGAATGACGGCTAGCGCTTCAGCCGCAGCGTGACCAGTTCGAACGGGCGGAGTGTCAGGGGCACCGTGTCGCCGTGCCGCCGCGGTTCCGCGATGGGCCGCTCCAGCAGGTCCGTCGCCACCACGCCGGTGATCGGGAAGCTCGCGGTCAGGGTGGCCCGGGCCCGGCCGCCGTGCGCCTCGTGGAACCGTACGATCACGTCGCCGCTGCCGTCGTCGGCGAGTTTGACGGCGGTCACGACGACCGCGTCGTCGTCGATCGTCACCAGCGGGGCGACCTCGGCGTCGCCGCGCATCCGCCGCGCGGGCAGATTGATGACGTAGCCCTCGCGGACCGCGTCGCCGATCGTCGCGCCCGGCACGAGCGCGTGCCGGAACCGGTGCACGCCCTGGTCGGTCTCGGGGTCGGGGAAGCGGGGCGCGCGGAGCAGGGAGGCTCGCAGCGTGGTGGTCGTCCCGCCGTCCGACGCGCGGACCGCGCGGACCGCGCGGGTCACGTCGTGGCCGTAGGTGGAGTCGTTGACCAGGGCCACGCCCCAACCGGGCTCCTCCAGGTGCACGAAGCGGTGGTTGCACGCCTCGAACTTGGCGGCCTCCCAGCTCGTGTTGGTGTGCGTCGCCCGGTAGACGTGGCCGTACTGGGTCTCCGAGGCGTACCGCTCGGCACGCAGGTCCAGGGGGAAGGCCAGTTTGAGGAACCTCTCGGTCTCGTGCCAGTCGACCTCGGTCAGGATGTCGAGCCGCTTGGCGCCGGGCGAGAGGCTGAGCAGTTGGGTCACCGTCGAGCGGCCGAACGAGCGGATCACGCGGACCGAGCCCGGCTCCTCCCCGGGCACCACCTCGTCGGCGTCCACCAGGTCGGTGACCGTGTTGCGGTAGAACTCGTCCACGTCCCAGGCGTCCCACATGTTGGGGAAGTCGGGGTGGATCTGCAGCAGGTTGGCCGCCCGGCCGGGTGCGACGGCCTCCCGCTCGGCGGCGAGGTCGTACGCCGACACGACCAGGCCGCGCCCGTCGATCTCCACGCGGAGCAGGCCGTTGTCGAGGAGGTGACCGCCTCCGTCACGCGGGCGGACGCCGGTGCCGCCGCCGGCGGCGAGAGGCGCGGAGGCGCCCCCGGCCGCGACACCCTCGCGGGTGTGCGGCGCGGAGTTGAAGAGGAGCGGCATGTCTCCGCCCGGGTCACCGGCGAGGGCACGCTGCGCCGCGTCGATGATGCCGTCGAGTTCGCCGGCCACGACAGCGTAGGTCCTCTCGGCCTCGCGGTGCACCCAGGCGATGGACGAGCCGGGCAGGATGTCGTGGAACTGGTGGAGCAGCACGGTCTTCCAGAGCCGGTCGAGCTGCTCGTACGGGTACGGGTGTCCGGTCCGTACGGCGGCGGTCGCGGCCCACAGCTCGGCCTCGCGGAGCAGGGACTCGCTGCGCCGGTTGCCCTGCTTGGTCCTGGCCTGGCTGGTGAGAGTGGCGCGGTGGAGTTCGAGGTAGAGCTCGCCGACCCAGACGGGCGGATTGGAGTATTCGGCTTCGGCCTTGGTGAAGAACGCGGCGGGCGTCTCCCAGGTGACGGTGGCCGAGCCCTCCAGGTCGCGCATCCGGGCCGCCTTGGCCACCATCTCACGGGTGGTGCCGCCGCCCCCGTCGCCCCAGCCGGTGGGGGCGAGGGAGTGCCGGGCGACGCCCTTGTCCTTGAAGTTGCGCGCCGCGTGGGCGATCTCGCTGCCCTTCATCGAGCAGTTGTAGGTGTCGACGGGCGGGAAGTGCGTGAAGATCCGGGTGCCGTCGATGCCCTCCCACAGGAAGGTGTGGTGCGGGAACGTGTTGGTCCGACTCCACGAGATCTTCTGGGTGAGCAGCCACTTCGATCCGGCGGCCTTGATGATCTGGGGGAGACCGGCGGCGAAGCCGAACGTGTCGGGCAGCCACACCTCGTCGTTCTCGATGCCGAACTCGTCCAGGAAGAACCGTTTGCCGTGGACGAACTGCCGGGCCATCGCCTCCGAGCCCGGCATGTTGGTGTCGGACTCCACCCACATGCCACCGGCCGGGACGAACCGTCCGGCGGACACCGCCCTGGTCACCCGGGACCACACCTCGGGCCGGTGCTCCTTCACCCAGGCCCACTGCTGCGCCTGCGACATGGCGAAGACGAAGTCCGGCTCGTCGTCGAGCAGCGCGGTCATGTTGGACGTGGTGCGGGCGACCTTGCGCACGGTCTCGCGGAGCGGCCAGAGCCAGGCCGAGTCGATGTGCGCGTGGCCGACGGCGCTGATCCGGTGCGCGGACGGCGCGGCGGGCGTGGCGAGGACGCCGGCGAGCCGCTCGCGGGCGGCGGCCGCGGTGCCGTTCACGTTCTGCAGGTCGACCGCGTCGAGCGCCCGGTCGACGGCGCGCAGGATGTCCCAGCGGCGGGCGCCCTCGACCGGCAGCTCCCGCATGAGCTCGCCCAGCACCTCCAGGTCCATCACCAGCCGCCACACCGTCTCGTCGAAGACGGCCAGGTCCATCCGGGCCAGGCGGTACTGCGGCTCCGTCCCCGCGGTCTCCTTGTCGCCGAGTTTCGTCGGCAGGAAGGGGCGGTAGTCGAGGATGACAGGGTTGGAGGCGGCCTCGATGTGCAGCCGCACCTCCTCGCCGCCCTCCACCGGCGCCCCGACGCGTACCCACTGGTTGCGCGGGTTGAGCCCCTTCACCGGGGTGCCGTCGGGGCGGTAGACGAGCCCCTCGCACTGGAAGCCGGGCATGTTCTCGTCGAATCCGAGGTCGAGGATCGCCTCGACGGTGCGCCCCGCCCACGCGGCGGGCACCGTGCCGGTGACGGTGAACCAGCTGGTGCCCCATGGCGCGCCCCAGCCGTCCCCGACCGCTATCGGCTCCGGGACGGCCGACAGGCCCTCGGCGACCGGCACCGGCTCGCCGGGCGCGTGCCAGACGGCCACGTCGAGCGGCACGGACTCGGGGTACACGGCCGGACGGATGCGCTCGTCGAGCACGCGCTTGAGCCGGGCTTCGACCAGATTGCGGTCGTCATGCATCAGGACTCCTTGAACATCTGAACGATCAACCCTTGATCGCGCCCTCTTCGACGTGGCGGGGAACGCCGTGGGCGCGACCCTCGCCGGGTATGCCCTCACGGTGACGTACTGGGACACGATCGTCACCTCCCCGGGCAGTACGAGCGTGGACGGGAACAGCCCGAGGAGCAGTTTCGCGCCCCGAACCGCAGCATGGCCCGGCCAACCGCCCGCAGGGCCTGGTGACGCCGGTGCTGATCGACGCGGATGGATGACCGTGGTCCGCCGTGCGGGTCGTATCGTGAGCTGACAAGTCCCGGAGGTGCAACATGGCGGAAGCCGTCGGCGCAGCGCGTACGGTCATCCTGACCGTGGACGACGACCCTGCGGTGTCCCGCGCCGTCGCCCGTGACCTGCGCCGACGCTATGGCGACCGGTACCGCGTGGTCCGTGCCGAGTCCGGCGAGTCGGCGCTGGAGGCTCTGCGCGAGCTGAAATTGCGGGGCAGCCACGTCGCGGTGCTCCTGGCCGACTACCGCATGCCGCGGATGAACGGCGTCGAGTTCCTGGAGCAGGCCCTCGACCTGTTCCCCGGCGCCCGGCGCGTGCTGCTCACCGCCTATGCCGACACCGGCGCCGCGATCGACGCCATCAACGTCGTCGACCTCGACCACTACCTGCTCAAGCCGTGGGCCCCGCCGGAGGAGAAGCTCTATCCGGTGGTGGACGACCTGCTGGAGTCCTGGCGGGTCTCCGACGGCAAGGAGACGCCCACCACCAAAGTGGTCGGTCACCGCTGGTCGGCACGCTCCTCGCAGATCCGGGAGTTCCTGGCCCGCAACCAGGTTCCCTACCGCTGGTACTCCTCCGACGAACCGGAAGGCCGGCGCCTGCTCCATGCCGCGGGCCAGGACGGGCTTCGGCTGCCGCTGGTGGTCACCCCGGACGGCACCGCGCTCGTGGAGCCCGAGGAGCGTGAACTGGCGGGCCGGGTGGGGCTGTCGACGACCCCGGCGGCCGACTTCTACGACCTTGTCGTCGTCGGTGGCGGACCGGCCGGCCTGGGCTCTGCCGTGTATGGGGCATCCGAAGGGCTGCGGACGGTCCTGGTCGAGCGCGAGGCGACCGGCGGCCAGGCAGGTCAGAGCTCGCGTATCGAGAACTACCTCGGTTTCCCGGACGGCGTCTCCGGGGCACAGCTCACCGATCGGGCGCGGCGTCAGGCGACGAAGTTCGGGGCCGAGTTGCTGACGGCGCGCCAGGTCACCGCGCTGGAGGTGCGGGGCGCGGCACGCACGCTCCGGTTCTCGGACGGTTCCGAGGTCTCCGCGCACTGCGTGATCCTGGCGACGGGCGTGTCGTACCGGCAGCTGGACGTTCCGGGCGTCACCGAGTTGACCGGGTGCGGGGTGTACTACGGAGCAGCGCTGACCGAGGCTCCCGCGTGCCAGGGGCAGGACGTGTACATCGTTGGCGGGGCGAACTCGGCCGGCCAGGCCGCGATGTTCCTTGCCCGGGGTGCCAAGTCCGTCACCCTGGTGGTGCGCGGGTCATCGCTGGCCGCCTCGATGTCGCACTATCTACTCCAGCGGGTCACGGAGTCCCCGGTGATCTCGGTGCGCACCGACACCGTCGTGGAGGCCGTCCACGGTACGGATCATCTGGAGAAGCTGACGCTGCGCAACACGGTGAGCGGAGAGACCGAGACCGTGGAGACCCAGTGGATGTTCGTGTTCATCGGGGCCGCGCCGTTGACCGACTGGCTGGACGGCACGGTGCTCAGGGACGGGCACGGGTTCGTCCTGACCGGCCCCGACCTGTCGCCGGACGGGCGCCCGCCCGCCGGATGGGCGCTGGATCGGCCGCCCTACCACCTGGAGACCAGCGTGCCGGGCGTGTTCGCGGCGGGCGACGTGCGGGCCGAGTCCGCCAAACGGGTCGCCTCCGCGGTCGGCGAGGGGGCCATGGCCGTCATGCTCGTGCACCGCTATCTGGAGCAGTCATGACCCGACCCGGTACGCGGTGCGACGAGGAAGAGCTGCGTTCCCTGTTCCTTTTCGAAAAGCTCTCTGACGACCAGCTCGCCCGGCTGTGCCGGGACGGCCGGGTGGAGTGGTCCGACCCGGGCACGGTCTACCGGGAGGGCGACCCGGCCGCGTACCTGTACGTCCTCTTCGAGGGCACGGTGGTGCTCTCACGCCGCGTCGGCGGCGAAGACGTGGACGTCAACCGCACCTCCACGCGCGGCGTGTACGCCGGGGCCTTCCAGGCGTACCTGGGCGACCAGGTGCCACAGGTCTACAACAACTCGATGCGGGTCACCGCGCCCTCCCGGTTCTTCGTCCTGCCTGCGGAGACCTTCGCGGAGATCATGCGCGACTGGTTCCCCATGGCCGTCCATCTGCTGGAGGGGCTGTTCTTCGGGACCAAGAACACGCAGCAGGCGATCGGCCAGCGCGAGCGTCTGCTGGCCCTCGGGTCGCTGACGGCCGGGCTCACGCACGAGCTCAACAACCCGGCCGCCGCCGCGGTGCGGGCCACCGCCGAACTCCGGGAGCGGGTGGCCGGAATGCGCCACGGGCTCGGCGACATCGCGGCCGACCCGATCCGGCGGGACAGTGTCGACGCGCTGGCCAGGATTCAGGAGGACACCGCCGAACTCGCCGCACGGGCCCCCGCCCTCAGCCCGCTGGAGGCTTCGGACCGGGAGGACGTCCTGACAGAGTGGCTGGACGAACACGGCGTCGCCGACGGATGGCAGCTCGCGCCGACGTTCGTTCAGGCCGGTTTCGATACGTCCTGGCTGGACCGGATCGCCGCGGCTGTGCCCCCGGACGTGCTCGAGGCGGCCATGCGCTGGCTGAACTGCACCGTCGAGACCGAACTCCTCCTCGACGAGATCGAGGACTCGACCACCCGCATCTCCGCCCTGGTCGACGCGGCGAAGCACTATGCGCAACTCGACCGGGCGCCATACCGGCACACCGACGTACATGACCTGCTCGACAGCACGCTGGTCATGCTCTCGCAGAAGATCGGGGCGGGCGTCAGTGTCGTCAAGGACTACGACCGCACGCTGCCCGAGGTCGCGGCGTGCCCCGGCGAGCTCAACCAGGTGTGGACCAACCTCGTCGACAACGCGCTCTCCGCCATGGGCGGCACGGGCGCCGACGGCACACTGTCCGTGCGCACCGCACGGGACGGCGACCGCCTGCTGGTCGAGATCGGCGACACCGGCCCCGGCGTGCCTCCCGAGATCCGTGACCGCATCTTCGACCCTTTCTTCACGACCAAACCCGTCGGCGAGGGCACCGGGCTGGGCCTGGACATCTCCTGGCGCATCGTCGTCGGCCGGCACGGCGGTGACCTGCGGGTCGAGTCCGTACCCGGCGACACCCGTTTCCAGGTCCGCCTGCCGCTGTCCCCCTCCGACCCGGACACCCCAGAGGAGTCGCCATGAGCCCTGAGCGAGCGATCGACCCCGCCGTTCCGCCGAGCGGCACCGGCTGCGTCGAGTGCGACGCGGCCGGCGGGTGGTGGGTGCACCTGCGGCGTTGCGCCCTCTGCGGCCACATCGGCTGCTGCGACGACTCGCCGTCCAAGCACGCCACGGCGCACGCCAAGGAGACGGGACACCCGCTGATCCGCAGTTTCGAACCGGGCGAGGAGTGGTTCTGGGACTACACCACCTCGAAGTTCTACAAGTCCGGGCCCGCGTTGGCGCCGCCGGAGAGCCGCCCCGTCGACCAGCCCGTCCCCGGGCCCGCCGGGCGGGTACCCGCCGACTGGGCCGAACGCCTGGGCGGCGGGTGACCGTCCCTTTGCGCCCGACCCGCGGTGCCCGGGGGAGACGGGCGGAAGCCCGACGGTGCACGAGAGCTCGACGCGGCGGATGGCGGCGCGCGTACACACGCGGTCGGGAAGCCATGCGCCGACGGGCAATCGAGCGGCGGCGTGCGCCCTGGCCAGATGGCCGAGGAGACCGTTGCCGAGCGGTACGTCAGACGAACACCCCCTCGGGCGTCACCGCGGAGCCCGCCGCCGATCCCGTGTGCCGGCCACCGGGCGGTTCGGGTGGCGCGCTGTCGGCACACGGGACGCTCGAACGGACGGACTGAGGCGCATTCTCGCCCTCCGGCCTGGGCACGAACACCAGGCGCACGCGTACCAGCGCATACGGCAATCATCGGTGAGCCGTCACCAGGACACGACCCTGTGCTCGGCCGGAGTGCGCGGATCGGGGACAGTGAGGGGGACACATGAACGTCGGTCTCGGGCTGCCCATCAGCGAACCCGAATGCCTGCTGAAGTGGGCGCGGCGCGCGGACGATGGGCCGTTCAGCACACTCGGCCTGCTGGACCGCCTCGTCTACGACAACCCCGAGCCCCTGGTGGCACTCGGCGTGCTCGCAGGGGCCACCTCTCGGATCCGGGTGCAGACAGAGGTGCTGCTTGCCCCGCTGCGCGAGCCCGCGCTGCTGGCCAAGCAGGCCGCGACCCTGGACCGCATGTCGGGTGGCCGTTTCACGCTCGGTATCGGCCTGGGGGCGCGGCGGGACGACTACGAGGCGGCAGGGGTGGATGTGCACACCCGGGGAGCTCGGCTCAATGAGACGATGGTAGTGATGCGGCGTGTGTGGTCCGGCGAGCCATACGTGCAAGAGATCGGCTCGATCGGCCCCGCGCCCGCCCAACCGGGCGGGCCGGAGGTGCTCTTCGGATCCTTCAGTCAGGCCGGACTCCGGCGCGCGGCGCGCTTCGGCGACGGCCTGCTGTGCGCGGCCCACCTCGCCGACGCCGACCGCCAGTTCCGGGACGCCGAGCAGGCGTGGCAGGAAGAGGGCCGCGCCGGCCGTCCGCGGCTGGTCGCGCAGTTCAACGCCGTCCTGGGGCCCGACCACCTGATCGAGCGGGCGCGCGAGTCACTGCGTGCCTACTACGGGGGCCCTCACTATATGAATCTGCCCGCGGGGTTCGCCGAGGGCGCGGTGGCAAGCATGCTCACCACCCCCAGTCAGATCCACGACACGCTTGTCCACATGAGCGATATCGGTGCCGACGAGGTCATGCTCTACTGCTGGGCGTCGGATGCGGCCCAGGTGGATCGCTTCGCCGAGACGCTGGGCGAGTGGGGGATGCCCGCGCGATGAACTGATCCAGGGCTGGTGTCCGGCGGTCTCCTCATGGTCGAGAGACCGGCATCCGCGTGCCAGGAGGACGAGGGAGAACAACTCCGAGACGCCAGGCGCACACGTCGAATGATGACAGAACGAAGCGTTTGATTAGCCCGACGGTGTGGCACGACGCCACTATGGCAGATAGCGACGGAACACCCTCATATGGTGCGGAGAATCATAGAACGCTGAGCAGGCGGAGCGTACTAAAAGGGGGAACATTCGCCGCGGCCTTGGCTTCCGGGGGAATCTACGAGTTGGTCGACGCGCTGGTCGGGCCCCCCGAGCGACCGCCGATCGGGACGGCTCCACAGCCCCTGCGTCCGGAACAATATGCCATTCCGAACCCGCGGCTCATCATGGACGACGGCTTCGGGCTCGCCAGCAGTAAGGGTAAGATCCCCGTTCTTATCCCGCCGTTCCACAACCATATCGTCACAGCGAAGCTGAATGTGCCGGCGGGGGCGAAGTCCCTGCAGGAGGCGCAGCGGCACCTGGAAAGCGTGCTCCAGCGCCTGGAACAGCAGTTCCCGCCCCCGCCGAGCGGATTGGGCGTCGTGGTCGCCTGGGGACTCCCTTATTTCGAGCATTACATCCCCAGGCTCGGAAAGAGTTCCAGCTATTTCCGCGCGGGAACGTCGTACCCGGCCTATTTGCCGGTTGACTTGATGACGTCCAAGCAGCGTGGCCGCACGGTCTATGCGCTGCAGGAGTCCAGAACATTCCCGAGCGACGAGCCGCCCCCCGGCTTCGGGCCGGTTCGCCTGGAACAGAACGATGTGGCCGTGCTGCTGCGCAGCGATTCGCTTGACCACATCATGACCGCCACGAACGCCATTTTCGGAACGGGAAACAACCAAGCGGGCGGCCTGTTCAAGGTGACCAGCATTCGCCGCGGCTTCACCGGTGGCGCCCACACTGGCGGGCAGGGGCTGGCGAGCAAGCTGGCACTCGCGGCCGGCATTCCCGGCGCGGATATGATCCCCAGGAAGTCACCGATCTTCCTCGGGTTCACAACCACAATCCGGGACGCGGAGAGCTCCGTCCCGGTCTCCAACTTCGAGACGCTGCCCGGCTGGACCGACCAATGGCCCAACGGATACTTCAAGCACGGGACGATCATGCCGCTCTCGCACCTGTTCCAGGACCTCGTCGCTTGGTATTCGAAAATATTTCCGACCTTTGATGCTCGTATCCATGCGATGTTTCGTCCGGGAGTCTCCTTCGCGCCCGGGACGGTGACAGCGGACCCGCCCGAGCAAAATGAGGCCGACGTCCTGACCGGCGTGCAGAAATATCATGCGTACGGCCATAATGGAAGCATGCAGCCGGTGAACCGCCTGCAGGAGCAAACGACCGGCAACTACGGTCACGTCTATCCCGTCAATACGGCCATCACGAATCGCGGGGACTTCGCCACACTGGACAATCCGTTCCACTACACCTCGGATCCCGCCGGGGACCATTTCAGTGATCAGAAGGCGGCCGGATTGCATTTCCTGCTCTTCGCTCCGACCACCGAGACCTTCAACCGCGTGCGGCTTGCCATGGACGGCGAGTTTCCCGACGGCAGGCGCGCCCCTTTCTCGTCGCGCTCCTCGGGCGCCGGTTTGAATTCTGTTGTGCACACGACGCACCGGCAGAATTTCCTGATTCCGCCGCGCTCCCACCGTTCCTTCCCGCTCACCGAGTTCCTCGACTGACCAGACGATCTCCGAACCGGGACGTCGTCCACGCGGTAGATCAAGATATTCTTCACGTGAACGTGACAGCTCGGGTTTCGCGAATGAGCGGTGGACGGCTCCTTGTCCGCTGAACGCCGACCCAGCGGCCTTGGTCGCGTTGAACTCGACGCGGCTCCCAGGTAAGAGCGACCTCGTGGTGGTCCTTCTTCCTCAGCTCGCGACCGCCTGAGTGGCTTCGCGCGTGAATTCGGTGATGGTGGAGCGAAGGTGTCGGGCTGTTCGAGGTGCCCCAGATGGCCGCTGTCTCCGAGGAGGACGAACCGGGAGCCGGCGATGCCCTCGTGCAGGAGACGCCCCCAAGGACGCCGCGGGCCCCGGTGGGCGTGCTCACTCCTTCCCGCTGACCAGACATTCCGGATCCGCCCGCCCGCGCGGGTGGCGGCCACGCGCCGGGATCGATCCCACGGTGGCCCGGGTGCAGGCAGGCCGTGCTGTGTGTTACCTCGAATCACTACAAAATGGGCGATTCGGATGTTCGATGATGGGCTGGGAGTATCGGTTCGATGGCCGAAACCGGCCTGACGCGAATCCGTAACCTGGAACAGCGCGGCACTACCGACAAGTAAACATGACTCTGCGTAATTATCATTGATAATGTCCAGGCCCGGAACTCCGGAAAACCGCAGTCGAAATCTCCCGGTCCGAGCCAGCGCCAGCCGGGAAGGAGTCGCCGGCGGCCCTGGCCGCGGCTCTCCGGCGGACGCGTGGAGGCCGCCTTGGAGTCCTCTTGGCTGCCTGCTCACCGGGCCTGCTCCCGTCGATCGCCGACGATTGTTCACCGTGGCGACCACATGACGTCATCGGGCGATGACGGAGCCGCGAATCATCATGAGGGAAACGAAAGAAACTGCGCCGCGTAACGTTATTGGGCTCGGTTTTTCCGTTATTGACAGCTCTGGTGCGACATGATTATGGTGATCCTCATCGCAGTTGATCGACTCGGGTAGTCAAATGTTCGGCTGGGTGAATTTTCCTCTGCAATCCCCTGACCGGGGGATTCGCATGATCAACGCCATCCAAAGGGGATTGGGACCGGTGAGGAGGAGGTTTCGTCACGCCTCGGCAAAACGCGATCAGTGATGCGCGAAAACCGGATGGCGCGGGCTGTCGCAAACATATCGGAAAGGTGATTCCGATCGTGCAAGAAAAGGCACCTGTTCCTGGCGGCGACTATTTCCGTTGTATCGGCGTGGGTGTGGGACCGGCGAACCTGAGTCTCGCCTCGCTGTTGTACGCGCATCCCGAAGTGACGAATCGCTTCATAGAAAAGCGACCCTGTTTCGGGTGGCATGACGGCCAGCAGCTCGAGGACGCCGCATTACAAGTATCGACTCTCAAGGATCTGGTAACCCTCACCGATCCGACGAACGCGTTCTCGTTCCTGTCGTATCTGCGTGCCCACGGCCGGCTGTACCACTTCATCAACGCCCAGTTCGACTCGGTCCCCCGCCAGGAGTTCCGTAACTACATGGAGTGGGCCAGCCGCATGAACCACAACGTGGTTTTCGGCGAAGAAGTGCTGTCGATCGACTTCGACGGGCTGTTCCACATCAGGACCACGAGCAACACCCTGCGCGCCGAGAACGTCGTGCTCGGCGTCGGCACGGAGCCCTGGCTGCCCGCGCATGCCCGCGACGCCGTAGGCGACGAACAGTTCCACGTCAGCGAGTTCGTCGGCAAGGCAGGCGATCTCGGCGGTAAGCGGGTGGCCGTGGTCGGCGGCGGACAGTCCGGCGCGGAGGCGTTCCTCAACCTCATCTCACGCCCCAAGCGTCAGTTGCCGCGCCGGGTCGTGTGGATCTCGCGCCGGCAGAATTTCCTGCCCATCGACGACTCGCCGTTCACCAACGACTACTACACGCCGTCGTTCTCCGACTACTTCTCCCGGCTGGAGCCTTCGGTCCGCGAGGCGTTCAACCAGCGCCACATCCTGACCAGCGACGGCATCTCCGAGGTGACGCTGCGCGAGATCTACCAGCGCGCGTACGTGCATCGGTTCGTCGAAGGCGCGGTCGACCTGTTCGCGCTCTACCCCAACCGAGAGGTGTTGCACGTGACAGGCGACGACGGCGGCGGATGGGATCTGGCGATCGGCCACAACGACCTCCGCCACGTCACGGAGCACATCGACGTCGACGTCATCGTCTGGGCAACCGGGTTCCGTCCGGCGCGGACGGATTTCCTCGCCCCGATCGCGCACCGCCTGGAGCGTGAGGGCGACGAGTACCGGATCGACGACAGCTTCGCGGTCGTGTGGGACGGTCCGCAGGACCGCAACATCTTCGTACAGAACGGCGCGCGGCAGCAGCGCGGCCTCGCGGACCCGAACCTGAGCCTGAACGCCTGGCGGGCCCAGCGCATCCTCGACCGCCTGCGCGGCGTGAACACCGAGAGCCAGACCGCCTCGTTCATCGAGTGGTCGGCCAAGCTCCAACCCGACGATCGGGCGGGCCGGGAGCACCAGGGCCAGGAGATCCACCGGTGAGCCGGCCGACGGTCGTGGTGGTGGGCGCGGGCATCGTCGGATGCCTCGTCGCACGGGAGATCACAGATCGCGCCGCCGACGCCGAGGTCGTCGTCGTCGACCGGGACGGCGTGGGCAGCGGCGCGTCCCGGCGCTCGGCCGGGCTGCACTTCCCGCGCGGCGCCTCCGAGCGGGT
This sequence comes from Microtetraspora glauca, assembly GCF_040656155.1. Lineage (NCBI taxonomy): Bacteria > Bacillati > Actinomycetota > Actinomycetes > Streptosporangiales > Streptosporangiaceae > Microtetraspora > Microtetraspora glauca. The sequence goes on along the minus strand of NZ_JBFALK010000016.1, from coordinate 57,834 downwards.
GCGCCGGATGACCGCCTACAGCGAGGACTGGTACCGGCGGCTGCTCGGCGCCGACCCCGGTGCGCCGATCCACCCGCTCCCGATGACCGTGGTCGCCTCATCCGAGCGGGCCGCCGAGGTGCACGAGGCGTACCTGCCCAGCGCCAAGCTGACACCGGTCGCGGCGCCGGACGACGACCGGGTCGTGCTGCCCACCGGCGCGGTGGCGTGGACCGGCGAAGGCTGCCAGCACGCCGACGTCCACGCCCTGTCGCTGCGCCTGGCACGCGGGCTGCGCCCCGCCGTCCCGTTCCGGGAGGGCATCGCCGTCACCGAACTCGTGTCCCGGGCGGGCGGCGTCACGCTGCGGCTGGGGTCGGGGGAGGACCTCACCGCCGACCAGGTGGTGCTCGCCCCCGGGCCCTGGATACACGCGCCGGCCTGGCGCGACCTGCTCGCCCCGCACGGGGTGCGGGTCAAGAAGGTGATCGCCCTGCACATCGAGGACCGGCCGGGCCCAGGCGCCCCCTGCGTCGTCTTCCACGACGAGGACGCCTTCCTGCTCCCGCTGGCCGACCGCGGCCACTGGTTGTTCAGCTACACCTGCCAGGAATGGGACGTCGACCCCGACCAGTCGACGGACGGCCTGCACGCCGAGCACCTCGCAGAGGCCCGCGCCACGCTCGCGCTGTACGCGCCGGAGCTCGCCGCCCGCTGCACGTCGGGCCGGGTGTTCTGTGACGCCTACACACCCGACCGCCGGCCGCTGGTGCGGGCCCTCGATCCGGCCGGCCGGATCGTGTTCGCCGGTGGCGCCAACGGATCCGGATACCGCCTCGCCCCGGCGATCGCCGCCGAGGCGGTCGACCTCCTCGACCTGACGTCCAGCCGTAGGAGCCAATGGTGATCATCAGTTCGTACGACGCAGGCGCGCTGCATGAGCTGTTCGGCATCGACATGAGTTCGATCGACGGGCTGGGGGTCGGCGCCGGATGGGGCCGCGTGGTGCCGGGCGGACGGTCCGACGCCCACCAGCACGACGAGACCGAGACCTTCGTGATCGTCCAGGGCGCCGGCGACCTGATCGTGGACGCGCGCAGGTACCCCGTGCACGCGGGCGTCGTGGCCCAGTTCGAGCCGTTCGAGACGCACGTCATCGAGAACACCGGCGATGAGGACCTGCTGTTCGCGACGCTGTACTGGCGGGATCCGGAGCGGGCCGGCCGGCAGGCGGCGCGGGTCGAGCGCGGCCGGCTGCGGGACCGTCCGGTCTTCGTCTTCTCCACCCCGCCCACCCCGAACGGCGACCTTCACCTTGGCCACCTCTCCGGCCCGTACCTCGGCGCGGACGTCTTCGTACGGTTCCAGCGCCTCAACGGCGCCCAGGCCTGGCACCTCACCGGCAGCGACGACTACCAGAGCTATGTGACCGAGTGCGCCCGGCGTGAGGGCCGCACCCCGGCGGAGACGGCGGCGCACTACAGCGCGGAGATCGCCGAGACGCTCCGGATGATGGACATCCCGCTGGACCAGTACACGGTGACCGACGCGGACCCGGCCTACCGCCCCGGGCTGCAGGCGTTCTTCTCCCGGCTGGCCGCCTCCGGCGCGGTCGCCCCCGCCGAGGCGCCCGCCCTGCTCGGGCCGGACGGCCGCTACCTCTACGAGGTCGACGTGTCCGGCGGCTGCCCCACCTGCGGCGGGTCCACCGGCGGCAACATCTGCGAGGAGTGCGGCGAGCCCAACTTCTGCCACGACCTGGTGGACCCGGCCATCCGGCACTCCGACGCGGCCCCGCGGGTCGCCGAGGTGACCCGCTTCATGCTGCCGCTGCACCGGTTCGCCCCCGACGTGGCCCTGCACCACCATCTCGGCCGCGTACCGGCACGCCTGCGCGAGCTCGCCGAGCGCCTGTTCGCCCGGCCCGGCGTCGACGTGGCGATGACCCACCCGTCGGACTGGGGTGTGCCGCCGCTGGAGGACGGCGCACCGGGCCAGGTCATCTGGGTCTGGCCGGAGATGTCGTACGGGTTCCTGCACGGCATCGCCGAGCTCGGGAGGCGACTGGGTCAGGACTGGCGCGCCGACGCGCCCCAGGCGGACTGGAAGATCGTGCACTTCTTCGGGTACGACAACAGCTTCTACCACGCGATCCTCTACCCGGTGCTCTACAAGCTCGCCTTCCCGGACTGGGCGCCGGACATCGACTACAACGTCAACGAGTTCCTGCTGCTCGACGGCGCCAAGTTCAGCACCAGCCGGCGGCACGCCATCTGGGGCAAGGAGATCCTCACCCCCGGCACGGTCGACGCGGTGCGCTACTACCTGTCCCGGATCCGCTCCGAGGGGCGGCGCACCAACTTCGAGGTCGGCGCGTACGAGAGCGCGGTGCGTGACCGGCTGGTCGGGACCTGGCAGGACTGGCTGCACGACCTCGGGCGGCGGATGGCGGAGCGGTACGACGGCCTGGTCCCCGACGCCGGCAACTGGACGCCGGAGCACACCGCCTTCCTGGCCCGGCTCGACACCCGCCGCGCCGCCGTCGCCGGGGCGCTCGGTCCCGACGGGTTCTCGCTCAACCAGGCCGTGGCCGAACTCGACGGGCTGGTGGACGACGTACGGCGGTTCGCCTCGCTGGAGGAGAGATCGTCGACGTCCCCGGCCTGGCGCGACGAGGCCCGCACCGCCATCGCGCTCGAGCTGGCGGCGGCCAAGCTGCTGGCCGTCTGCGCGGCCCCGGTGATGCCCAGGTTCGCCGCGAAGCTCGCCGCCGCGCTGGGCGGCGGCGAGATCGACACCTGGCCGCAGACGGTGACGCTGGTCGCCCCCGGATCCCGGGTCACCCTCGCCGACCAGACCTTCTTCACCGATCCGCGTCCCGCCGTCGACGCCGAGCTGGCCGGCTGGCTCACCGCCACCGTGGCCGAGACGCTGCGGCTCGAAGCGGAACCGCCGGCCGCCGACCTGAGCCTGGTCTCCCTCGGAGCGGCGTCGCTGCACGCGGTCACCCTGCAGTACCGGATCCTCGAACACACCGACGTCGAGGTCTCGGTCGAGGAGCTGCTCGGGTCCACCATCACGGAGCTGGCCGCCCTGATCGCTCAACGGACGCAGGCGGGGATGGAGGTGGCTCTGGCGTGAGCGTCACCGAGCTGCTGCACGATGTCACCTCGCGCGGCTTGACGCTCACCGCGGTCGGCGGCGACCTGCGGCTCCAGGGGCCCACCGAGAGGATGGACGCGGAGCTGGTGGCCCGCATCCGGGCGGCCAAGCCCGACCTCCTCGCGCACCTCACCGCGCCGGCCGGCCTCGAGCTGACCCCGCTGCAGGGCGCCTACCTGTACGGCCGCAGCGAGCTGGTCGAGCTCGGCAACGTCGCCAGCCACGTCTACCACGAGATCGAGGGCGTCTGGGACGTCGAACGGCTGGAGCGGGCGCTGTGGGCGGTGGTGCACCGCCACGACGCCCTGCGCGTCTCGTTCACCCCGGACGGCCGTCAGATCGTGCATGATCGGGTGCCGGTGCGCATCCGGGTGCGCGACCTGCGGGCCCTGCCGGAGCGCGCCAGGCTGAGCAGCCTCGAGTCGTATCGGGAGCGCTGCTCGCACCGGATGTCGCCCGTCGACCGGCCGCCCCTGGTCAGGGCCGAGGTCAGCGTCCTCGCCGACGACCGGATGGTGCTGCACGTCGGCCATGACGGACTGGTCATGGACGGGATCAGCATGTTCCTGTTCTTCCGCGAGTGGTGGCGCGCGTACCAGGACGACGGAACCGGGCGGGACGGCCGGGACGATCCCGGCGTGCCGCTCGCGGACTACGTGGCGGAGCTGTGCCGGGCCCGCGACCGGGCGCCCGCGCGGCGCTCGCGGCGCTACTGGACCGACCGGGTCGACGACCTCGCGCCCATGCCGGACCTTCCACTGGCCACCAGCCCGTCCTCGATCGCCCGGCCCCGGTTCACCCAGCGGCTGGTCCGGCTCGACGCCTCCCCGTGGCGCGAGCTGAAGCGGCGCGCCGCCGCCGGCGGCATCACCCCACCGGCGCTGCTGCTGGCGGGCTACGCGCAGACGCTCCACTTCTGGGGGGCCGGAGACCGGTTCACGCTGAACACGACCTTCGCGAACCGGCCGCCGATCCACCCCCGGATGGCCGACGCCGTCGGGCAGTTCTCCGACGTCATGCTGGTCGAGGTCGGATTCGGGACCGGCGCCACCTTCGAGGAGTGGGCGCGGTCCCTGCAGGGGCGGCTGCACGGCGCCATCGAGAACCGGCACCACTCCGGCGTCGAGGTGCTGCGGGAGCTGGGACGGCGCGGACGCGCCGCCCGAGCGCCGTACACCTTCAACTGCGCGATCGGCCACGTCCAGGCGGACGTGGACGGGACGGCGCTGGAGCTGTTCGGCCGGGAGACCTTCACGGTGAGCCAGACCCCGCAGGTGTGGCTGAACGTGTTCGCGATGGAGCGGCACGGCGGGCTCGTCATCCAGATCGACGGGGTGGACGAGCTGTTCCCCGAGGGGCTGCTCGACGCGCTGGCCACCGGCTACCAGCGGCTGCTGGACGGGCTGTGCGCCGGAGACGGCTGGACCGCCGTGGCCCCCGACCTGCTGCCGCCCGAGCAGCGGCGGCGGCGCGACGAGGCCAACGACACGTCCGCGCCGCAGTCCGACCGGCCACTCGCCGACGCGTTCGCCGAGCACGCCCGCCGGCGGCCGGACGCCCCGGCCGTCATCGCCGGCGGCGCGGTGATGAGCTACGGCGAGCTGCACCGGCGTGCCCGCCGCGTCGCCGCCTGGCTGCGGCGGCACCAGGTGGGCCGGGACGAGCTGGTCGGCCTGGTGATGGCGCGCGGGCCCGAGCAGATCGTCGGCATCCTGGGCACCGTGCTGGCCGGCGCGGCCTACCTGCCGGTCGACGCGGGGCTGCCGGCGGCGCGCCGGACGTACATGCTCCGCGACGGGCGGGTGCGGTGCGTGCTCAGCAACGTCGGCGTCCCGGACGGCGTCCCGGACGGCGTGGAGGTGCTGCGGCTGCCCGGCGACGTCGACGCCGCCGCGGAGGAGCCGGCCGACCCGTCCCCGCCGCCGGGCGCGGGCCCGGACGACCTCGCCTACGTGCTCTACACCTCCGGCACCACCGGAGACCCCAAGGGCGTCATGGTCAGCCGGCGCAGCGTGGCCAACGTCGTGGCCGACTGCAACGCCCGTTTCGGCGTGGACGCGAGCGACCGGTTCTTCGGCATCAGCGCGTTCAACTTCGACCTGTCGGCCTACGACGTCTTCGGGGCGCTCAGCGCCGGGGCGGCGATCGTGCTGCCGGACGCCGACCGGGCGGCCGACCCGGACCACTGGCTCGACCTGTGCGCGTCGGCCGGGGTGACGGTGTGGAACTCCGTACCGGCGATCGTCGGCCTGCTGAACGAGCAGGCGGCCGGTCGTCCGGAGCCGCTGCCCGACCTGCGGCTCGTCATGATGAGCGGCGACCGGATCCCACCGGGGCTGCCCGCCCAGCTCCTGCGGCTCAAGCCCGACCTGGAGATCTGCTCGCTGGGCGGTCCCACCGAGACCACGATCTGGAACATCCTGCACCCTGTCGGGGCCGCCGACGACGGCGGCCGGAGCATCCCGTACGGCCGGCCCAACGCCAACAACCGCGCGTACGTGCTCGACGCCGCCGGGCGGGACACGCCCGACTGGGTGACCGGCGAGATCTGCGCCGCCGGGGTCGGGCTGGCCCGCGGCTACTGGGGCGACCCGGAGCGCACCGCGGAGCGGTTCCGGGTCGACGAGCTGCCCGGCGAACGGCAGGGCGAGCGGCAGGGCGAGCGGATCTACCGAACCGGCGACCTCGGCCGATACCTGCCGAACGGCGAGATCGAGATCCTCGGTCGCGGCGATTTCCAGATCAAGGTGAACGGCTACCGCATCGAGGCCGGCGAGGTCGAGACGCGGCTGGTCGGCCTGGAGACGGTGAAACAGGCGGCGGTCGTGCGCCAGGAAGGCGCGCGGGGCGACCGGCTGGTGGCCCACCTCGCCGCCGCCGGCGACGCCAGGCCGGACGCCGAGGAGATCCGGGGACGGCTGCGCGTGCACCTGCCCGACTACATGATCCCGTCGGCGGTGGTCTGGCACGACGCACTCCCGCTGACCCGCAACGGCAAGGTGGACCGGGCGCGGCTGACCGCCGTCGTGTCACCGGAGGCGGCGTCGGCGGAAGCGGTGTCGGCGGAGGCGGAGGCGGAGGCGGAGGCGCTCTCGTCGGAGGCCGGGACGCGGCCACCGGACGGGATAGCCGGCGAGATCGCCATGATGTGGCGGAAGGTGCTGGACGTGCCCGACGTCCCGTACGACGCGACCTTCTACGAGCTCGGTGGTGACTCGCTGGCCGCCGCGCGAGTGCTCGTCGAGGTGCGCAGGCGGTTCCACGTGACGATCCCGCTCGACCAGCTCTACGAGGTGCGCACGGTGGCGGCGATGGCCGCCAGGGTCGCCGCCGCCCGGCGCGGGGAGGGCACGCGATGACCGACTCGATCATCAACCGGATCGTCGGCACCCCGCCGGCTCCAGGTCATCACCTCCGCATCGCCGGGCTCGGCGGAGGTCCGACCGTCGAGCTGACCGAGGTGTACGCGGCGGCGGGCCGGGTCGCGGCCCGGCTGCGCCGGCTGGGCCTGAAGCCGGGCGACCGGATCGGCATCCTCGCGGCGAACTGCCTGGAGTGGGTGCTGCTGGACCTCGCCGCCCTCCGGTGCGGTGTGGTGACCGCGGGTTTCGAGCCGGGGAAGTTCGCTCCGGACCCGGCCTTGCTCGACCGGTACGGCCTGGCCCTGCTGTTCACCGACCGGCCGGAAGCGGGCGGTGCGGATCCGAGGCTGCGGCCGATCGGCGAGGTGAACACGCTGGCCGCGGACACCGGCGCGGTGCCGCCGGAACCGGTCGGCCATCCGCCGGACGCGATCACCACGATCAAGTTCACCTCGGGCAGCACCGGCGAGCCGAAGGGCCTGGGGGCCTCGGTCGGCAGCATCGACTCCTCGCTGCGCGCCGTGCAGCAGATGTTCACCCACGGCCCCGGCGACGACATCTTCGTCTTCCTGCCGCTCTCCCTGCTGCAGCAGCGGTACTGGATCTACTCGGCGCTGGCGTACGGCCACGACGTCACCCTGAGCAGCTACGAGGCGGCCTTCGCCACGATGCGCCGCGTCCGGCCCACGGTGGTCATGGGCGTCCCGGGCTTCTTCGAGGCGGCGAAGCGGCACATCGAGAGCGAGGCCGAGCGCGGCGGGCTCGACCCGGCCGAAGCCGGGCGGCGGCTGTTCGGCGACCGCATCCGCTACCTGTGGACCGGGTCGGCTCCGGCGAGCGCGGCCATGCTGCGGTTCTTCGACGCCAACGAGCTGCCCATCTACGAGGGATACGGTCTCAACGAGACCTGCATCGTCACCAAGAACCATCCGGGCGCCAGCCGCGAGGGCAGCGTCGGACGGGTGCTGCCGGGCAAGCGGGTGCTGATCGGCCCCGACGGAGTGGTCAGCATCGCCGCCGACCATCCCGTGAACGTGCGCTACGAGTACGCCGCGCCCGGCGAGTCGGAACGGGTCTTCGGCCCCGGCGGTTTGGTGCGTACCGGCGATCTGGGCTACCTCGACGAGGACGGCTACCTGTTCATCCTGGGCCGCGCCGACGACGTGATCGTGCTCGACAACGGCAAGAAGGTGATCGTGCGGCCGATCGAGGAGCGGCTGCGCGCCAGCCCGGAGATCGAGCAGTGCGTGGTCTTCTGCCCGACGCAGACGCATCTGGTGGCGGTGGTGTCGCCGGCCCGGCAGCCCGCCGACGCCGAGGCGATCGCGGCGCACCTGGCCGAGGCCAACGAGGTGCTCGCGCCCGACGAGCGGATCCACCGCGTGGTGGTGGCCGGTACTCCGTTCAGCATCGGAAACGGCCTGCTCACCTCGCAGTACAAGCCGCGACGCAAGGAGATCTTCAACATGTACCAGTCGGAAATCACGTCGATCGGGGAGGGTGTCCATGTCCGCTGAGCTGGAGGCGACCGTCCGCGACCGGGTGGCACAGGTGGTCGAGGACGTGGCCGCGGACGAGATCGACCTCGACGCCGACCTGGCCGACGAGTACGGCCTGACGTCGTTGAACAAGGTGCTGCTGCTCACGGTCGTCTGCGACGACACGGCGGTGGACCTGTCCAACTTCACCGAGCACGACCTGGCGGCGATGCGGACCGCGCGCCAGATCGTCACCACGCTGTCCGCACACAAGGAACGGATCACGCACGTATGAGCAAGGAAGCGACGGTGACCTGGCGGCGACTGGCGCCGGCACTGCTGGAGAACGAGCACGCGCTGCTGCGCCCGATCACCGAGGCAGACCGCGGGCCCATCCACGAGGTCGCGATGGACCCGGATATCTGGCGATACTTCGTGTCCCGGGTGGAGACCGAAGACGACTTCAGCGTGTTCTTCGACACGATGCTCGCCGACCAGGAGGCCGGCCGCCGGGTCGTCTTCGTCGTCGTCGACAAGCGTACGGGACGCGTCGCCGGCAGCATGAGCTACGGCAACCTGTCCGAACCGGACCGGCGGCTGGAGATCGGCTGGTCCTGGCTGGGCCGTGACTTCCGCGGCCAGGGCGTCAACCGCTGGGCGAAGTACCTGCTGCTGGAGCACGCGTTCGAGGTGCTGCACGCCGAGCGGGTCGAGTTCAAGACCGACGTGCTCAACCTGCAGGCGCGGGCCGGGTTGCGCAACATCGGCGCGATCGAGGAGGGCGTGCTGCGCAGCTTCAACCCGATGCCGGGCGGCCGCCGCCGGGACGCCGTCTACTACAGCGTGCTGCGCGCCGAGTGGCCCGAGGTCAAGGCGCAGCTCGCCAGCGGGCCCAAGGTGGCGGTCCGGAGCGGAGCCTCCTGATGGTCGCGACGTCCGTCGTGCCGTTCCTGTCCCTCGCCGGCAGCCCGTACGAGATCGGGCTGCGGCACGGACGGGAACGGGCCCCGGCCCTGCGCGCGTTCCTCGACGACGGGCTCTGCCGGCTCAACCGGGTCCTGCCCTCGCCGGTGACGCGCGACGCGCTCGCCCCCGTGCTCGCCGCGTACGGCGAGGCCATCGAGGCCGCCACCCCGGACCTGGCCGAGGAGATCCGGGGACTGGCCGACGGGGCCGGCATCGCGTGGTCCGAGGCGGTCATGCTTCAGGTACGCCGGGAGATCCTCGGTTACCGGAAGGTGCCCACGATGGGCGACTGCACCACCTACGCCCGCAGCGGCGACGTGCCCGTACTGGCGCAGACCGTCGACCTCAACGGCGACCTCGACGACCAGATAGCGGTGCTGCGGGTGGCGGTCTCCGGCTCACCGCGCCGGACGCTGGTACTGAGCTTCGGCGGCCTGCTCGGCTACCTCGGGTTGAACAGCAGCGGTCTCGCCATCGGCCTGAACCTGGTGCTCGGGGGTGAGTGGCGGCCCGGGCTGCCGCCGTACCTCGCGATCCGGCACCTGCTGGAGGTCTGCGACAGCGTGGAGCAGGCCGTCGCGGAGCTGCGCGCGCTGCGGCTGGCCAGCTCCAGATCCATCATGCTCTGCGACCGGCGCCAGGCCGGGTACGTCGAGATCCTGGGCGACGAGACGCGCCTGCGGACGGCCGACCGGCCGGTGCACACCAACCACTACCTCGAGCCCGAGTTCGCTCCCCACGACGAGGTGAACGTGTTCGCACGCAACTCCTCGCGGCGCCGTCTCGCCGCGGCGGGGGAGGCGCTGGAGCGGCTGCCGGCCGACGCCGGCGCCGAGCGCCACTTCGAGATCCTTTCCGCGCCGCCGATCTGCGTCGGCGACACCGGCGACATCCGCCGCGAACGCACCGTGGCGGCTGTCGTCGCGTTCCCGGACCGGGGGGAGCTCCACGTCCGCCCGGGTGATCCGTCGCGGTCTCGGACGAGTGTGTTCACCGTAGGGTGATCGGATCGCTACGAGAAGGGAAGACCCGATGACCCTGAACTCCGCCGACCAGCGCCGCCGCGCCGAAGCGTTCGCCTCGCTGCACGAAGGCCCGGCGTTCGTCATCCCGAACCCATGGGACGCCGGCACCGCGCAAGTGTTCACCCGGATGGGATTCTCCGCGCTGGCCACCACGAGCTGCGGCCTCGCCCTCGTCCTCGGCCGGCCGGACGGCGCCAACCAGGTCACGCGTGAGGAGACGCTGGCCAACATCGGCGCCATCGCCTCGGCCACGCACCTGCCGGTGTCGGCCGACCTGGAGAGCGGATTCGGAGCCGGCCCCGAGGACGTGGCCGACACGATCCGCCTCGCCGCCGAGGCCGGTGCCGTGGGCGGCTCGATCGAGGACGCCACCGGGGATCCGTCCCGGCCGGTCGCCGACCTGGACGAGGCGGTACGCCGGGTCGAGGCGGCGGTGGAGGCCGCGCGGGCGCTGCCGTTCCGCTTCACACTCACCGCCCGTGCGGAGAACTTCCTCTACGGACGGCCCGACCTGGATGACACGATCGCCCGGCTGAAGGCGTACGAGGCGGCCGGCGCGGACGTGCTCTACGCCCCGGGCCTGCCCGACCTCGACGCGATCCAGGCCGTCTGCGCCGCGGTCGGCAGGCCGGTCAACGTGCTCGCCGGCAGCTCGTCCGGCGTGACCGTCGCCCAGCTCACCGCCGCGGGCGCCCGGCGCATCAGCCTCGGGTCCTCGCTGGCGCGGGTCGCGGTCAGCGCCACGGTCGCCGCGGCGCGAGAGCTCGCCGAGCACGGCACGTTCGGTTTCTCCCGCGGGGTGCTCGGCTACGCCGAAGCCAACGCGCTGTGGACGGAGGACGCCGGATGATCGCGCCTCCGGTGTTCCTGAGCGCGCCGCACTACGTCCTCGGCGAGACCGAGGTCGACCACGCCGAGCTTTCCGGCCTGGCGGAGCGGGCGCGGGCGTACCGGATGCAGATGTCGCCGGGCCTGTGGGGCTGGGGCAAGGTGCGGCGCACCGACCGGAGCCTCGCCGAGCTGGCCGTCGAGACCGGCCGGGCCACCCTGGCGGAGGCCGGTCTCGACCCGGCGGCGGTGTCCGCGCTCGTGCTGTGCTCGACACGGTTCCCGGGCGGCCCCGCCACGCACGGGCAGTTCGTCGCGGAGATCACCGAGGGCATCGGGCTGCGCGAGGCGGCGTTCACCGGGCTCACGCTCAACCGATGCACCAACCTGCTGGCCGGCATCGACCTGGCCGCGGCGCTGGTGGCCGGCGGGCGCCGGCGCACCGTGCTGGTCATCACGACCGACCGCGTCGAGGACGAGGCGGAGCGGATGGAGCAGTTCGCGCTGTTCAGCGACGGCGCGGCGAGCTGCCTGGTGGGGGCCGACCCGTACGGCTCGCCGTACTACGAGATCGTCTCGTGCGCCTCGGCGCAGGACAACGCGGACCTCGACTGGTCGCACGAGATCAGCGCGGACCTGTCGCGAAGGGTCAACGAGGCGCTGCTCAAGCCCGGTGGGCTGATGCTCGGCGACGTCGACGCCCTGCTGCACGCGAACCTGTACATACCGATCCTGACCATGAAGGAGCGCCTGGCGGGTTTCTCCGCCGGGCAGCTCGACACCCGCAACGTCGCCCGGGTCGGCCACTGTTTCGCGGCGGACCCGTTGATCAATCTGGTCGACCGGGCGGCCGAAGGGCGGGTCGCCGCCGACGCGGCGTTCATCCTCGCCGTCAGCGTGCCCGGTGTGCGGCACGGCATCCTGCTGCGCGCCGGCCGGTAGCGGCGGCCACGACTCTGGGGAGGTAACAGTGCCAGGCTTCGAACTTCCGGATCGGATGACGTCGCTGCCGGCCGCCAGGGCCGAATTCGACCCGGACGTGCGCCAGGCCGCCCGCGACCTGCTCGCCGCGCCGCCGGTGGACATCCTCACCCGCCTGCTGCACAACCAGGAGTCGCAGGTCGCGCTGCTGGTGGCACGGCACGTCATCGAAGGATTCCGGACGGCGGCCGACCACGACGCCCCCACCGGCGATCCCGTCGACGGGCTCGTCGACGACGTCGCCGGCCGGGTTCTCGGGCTGCGGGCCGACCTGGTGCGGAAGCTGGCCGCGCTGCCGAGCGCTCCCGCCGAGGTCACCGCCGCCGTGCTCCGGGAACGCGCGGCGGTGGCGCTCATCGGCGGCTGCTGGCTCGACGTCGTGTCCCAGCCGGCCACCCAGCCCGCCGTGGTGGTGAACCGGCTGTTCGGGCAGCACTTCCGGCTGCAGGGCGAGGGAAACCCGCGGAAGGGCGTGCATCACCTGCGCCGCGTGGCGCTGGAGCGGGCCGGCGTCCATCTGCCGGACGTCGGAGCCGACGACTTCGCGGCCAAGGCGGGGACCCGGCCGCTCACCACGCTGCACGCGCTGTTCTACCTGAGCCTGTCGCGGCTGCCGGCGAGTTTCCTGCCCGAGGTCGTCGCGGTGCACTACGTGTGCCACACCCTGGGCGTCGACGAGGCGCTGCTGGGCCTGCCCGCCCCGCTGGACGAGGCGGAGCTGCGTGCCGGGCTGGCCGAGTACGTCGAACTGACCCGCGGCTCGCCCACCGGGCAGGCGGACCGGCGCCGGCTGCTGGCCGCCGTCGAGCTCGCGATGACCCTGGAGCGGGAGCAGGTCGACGTGCTCGGCGAGGTCGCCCGGCGGGAGGCGGAACTGCCGCTGGAGGCGAGGGTCGCCGCGATCATCGAACGGCACCGGCCGTTCGCCGGGCGCCAGCATCGCGACGTACGCGTGGCCGGCCGGCGGCTGACCGAGGTGTTCGACGACCCCGGCTTCGACGTGGCCGCGTTCGTCCGCACCTTCCGCGACTCCCGCCAGCTCAAGCCGATCCACGGCGGCGACGGCCGTTTCCTGCGGGCGATCAAGTTCGGCGGGCCGATGTTCGGCGTGTTCGACGAGCGCGAGGCGGCGGTGTTCGCCGAGTGGGCGGCGCGGGCGGCGGCCGGCGACCTGCCCGACATGGAGATCCCCGCCGACAGGTGCGGCGAGGCGGCGGCCGCGCGCTGGGCGGCGGCGGTCACCGCGAGCGAGCCGTCCGGCGTCAGGTTCGCCGAGGCGCGGCCGGCGGACGACCGGGAGCTGTTCCACCGCCTGGTCAACATCGAGGCGTTCCCCAACACGCTGCCGATCGCCCGGACGAAGGCCCTGGCGAACCTGGACGCGGCGGAGGTGTTGTTCGGCCGCGGCGCCGCCGGGCGGTACACGGACGCGAGCTGGTTCGACTACACGCCGCAGGCCCTGCTGGACCGGGTCGACCACATCTACTGGGACAAGCTGGTCGAGCCCTACCGTCCGCTGACCGAGATCCCGGACCGGGACGAGGTCGTCTTCATCCAGAAGACGTTCGCGCTCGGCAGTCTGATCGACGGCACCTGGGCGCACCGGATCGGCAACGTCGGCCGGTACCGGCGGACCAGTGACGGCATGCTCGCCGCCATCTACGCCGACGAGATGGGCCGCGGCGACCTGCGGAAGAACCACATCACGCTGATCCACCAGGTGCTGCGCAGCATGGACATCCAGGTGCCGCACATCCGCGATGACGCGTTCCTCGACCAGGACGAGCTGCCCGACCACCTCTACGGGTTCTCCATCCACCAGATCTGCCTGGCGCTGTTCCCGGACACCTTCTACAACGAGATCCTCGGCTACAACCTCGGCATCGAGATGTTCGGGCTGGGCGAGATGCGGCTGCACGAGGCGCAGAAGCTCCGGCACCACGGCTTCGACCCGATCTACGAGGAGGCCCACCTGTCCATCGACAACTTCTCCGGCGGCCACGCCCGGCAGTCGGCCGAGATCATCATCGCGTACCTGGACGAGGCGGGCCGCACCGTCGGCGACCACATCGTGCAGGAGGAGTGGCGGCGGATCTGGCGCGGCTACGCCTCCTTCGCGTACTTCGTCGAGCACGCGCTCGTTCGCGAGGCCACCACGCCGCGCACCGCCGAGCTGGTGATCTGATGGCGATCACCGCGACCGCGGCGCCGCCCCGGCTCGGCGGCCCCGACCCGGCCATCCTCGCGCTTCCCTTCTTCGAGCCGCGGCACGCCGAGGTCGCGGCGCGCGTCACCGGCTGGTGCCTGGACCACGGCGAACTGCTGCGGCACGCCGAGGACGCCCCGGACGAGGGCGGCCGCCGCATCCTGCGGGGCCTCGGCGAGGCGGGGCTGCTGGCGTTCCTCGATCCCGGCTCCGATCCCGGCTCCGGATCCGACGCCGGGCACGCCGGAGACGGCGACCTGCGCAGCCTGTGCGTCGCCCGGGAGGTGCTGGCCTACGCGGGCGACCTGGCCGACTTCGCGCTGGCGATCCAGACGCTGGCCGCCACCCCGATCCTGCGGTACGGCACGGCCGCGCAGCGGCGGCGCTACCTGCCGGGCCTCGCCGCCGGCACGCTGCAGGCCGCGTTCGCGGTCTCCGAGCCGCAGGCCGGATCCGACGTCGCCGCGATCACCACCACCGCCGAGCGGGACGGCGACGGCTACACGCTGCACGGTGTCAAGGCGTGGATCGCGGGCGGCGGAACCGCCGACGTCTACTGCGTGATCGCACGTACCGGCGAGGGGGGCGGGTCGCTCGGCCTCAGCGCCCTGCTCGTGCCGGCCGGCGCTCCGGGGTTCACGGTGGAACCGGTCGCGGTGACCGCGCCGCGGGCGTTCGCCCACCTGCGCTTCGACGGCGTCCGGCTGCCCGCCGACGCGCTGCTCGGCCGGGCGGGCGGCGGCTTCCCCCTGGCGATGGAGGTGCTCGACCGGTTCCGCATGACCGTGGGCGCCGCCGCGCTCGGCTTCGCCCGCCGGGCCGCCGACGCGGCACTCGCGCACGCCCGGCGGCGGCGCATCTACGGCGGACCGCTGCTCGACCTGGCCACCACGCGGGCGGCGCTCGCCGACATCGAGGTGAAGCTGAACGCCGCCGCTCTGCTCGTCGCGCGCGCCGCCTGGGAGGCCGACCAGGGCAACCGCCGCTACCCGCGGCACTCCAGCATCGCCAAGCTGTACGCGACCGAGGTCGCGCAGGAGATCGTCGACGCCTGCGTGCAGATGCACGGTGCCGCCGGCCTGGTCGCCGGCAGTTTGCCGGAACGCCTCTACCGGCAGATCAGGTCTCTGCGAATCTACGAGGGCACGTCGGAGGTGCAGCGCTCCGTCATCGCCGGCTCCCTGGACGTCCGGCGGGCGGAGAAGAGCCACGACCTGTTCGCCGACGACGCGAGCCACGTCCGAGACCGCTGAAGGAGCGACAATGACGAGCCCGTCCGAGCTCACCCCGATCACCGCGGTGACCGCCGCCGACCCCTACCCCTGGTACGCCGACCTCGTCAGGAACCGGCCGTTCGGCTGGGACGAGGGACTCGGCATGTGGGTCGCCGCGAGCGCCGAGGCGGTCACCGCCGTCCTCGGCGAGCCGGCACTGCGGGTCCGCCCGCCGGCCGAGCCGGTGCCCGCGGGCATCGTCGGCACCCCGGCGGGGGACGTGTTCGGGCACCTCGTCCGGATGACCGACGGGCCGGCGCAGCAGCGGTACAAGCGGGCCGTACGCGCGGCGCTCGGCCACCCGCGCACCGAGGAGATCACCGGCCTGGCCGCCGAGCGCACCACCCGCGCGCTCAAGCACTCCGGCCCGCCGCCGCTGCGCGAGCTGATGTTCTCGGTGCCGGCGCGGGTCGTCGCCGCCCTGTGCGGGCTGGACGACGAGGCGGCCGACGAGGCCGGCCGGCTCATCGCCGACTTCGTGCAATGCATTCCGGCGTCGGCCACCCCGGAACAGCAGGCGGCCGCAGCCCGGGCCGCCGCCGCGCTGCAGGGCCTGCTCACGCCGTACCTGGACGAGCACGGGACCGGAGTGCTGGGCAAGCTGATCCGCGCCGCCCGCCGCGACGGATCGCCGGCCGTCGCTCACGAGGACGTCGCGCCACTGCTGGCGAACGGCGTCGGCCTGCTGTCACAGACCTACGACGCGACCGCCGGCCTGATCGGGAACACGCTGGTCGCCCTGGCGACGGGCGTCGCCGAGGCCCCGCGCGAGCCCGGGCGCTGGCGGGCGCTCGCCCGGGAGGTGGCCCGGTTCGACGCCCCCGTGCAGAACACCCGAAGGTTCGCCGCGGCCCCGGTCACCGTGGCCGGCGCCGAGGTGCCGGAGGGCGCCTCGGTGCTCGTGGTGCTGGCCGCCGCCAACCGCGACCCGGCGGCGAACGCCGCACCCGACGAGTTCCGCGACGACCGCTCCGACGCGGCGATCTTCACATTCGGTGCGGCCGCGCACCGCTGCCCGGGTGAGGAGGTGGCCGTCGCGATCGCCGCGGCCGTGGTCGCCGAACTGCTCGCGCAGGGCTTCGACCCGGCCTCGCTGAGGCGGCCGGTGAGCTATCTGCCGCTGGCGAACGCCAGGATCCCGGTCCTGTGACCCACCCCGGGTCCTGACACCAGACCGAATACCGACACAACGGCACCGGAGGGCCGCATGTCCGAGGTGGTGAAGACTCCAGGCGCGTTACGCGACCCGGAGTTCCTGAAGTTCTGGATCGGCGAGACGGTCTCGCTGATGGGCGCGGAGCTGACGCGCTTCGCGCTGCCGCTGGTGGCCGTGCTCAGCCTCAGCGCCTCGGCATTCGAGGTCGGCGTCGTCAACGCGATGCGGTACGGGCCCATCGTCGTGGTGTCGCTGTTCGCCGGTGCCTGGCTGGACCGGCGCCGGCGCCGGCCGGTGCTGATCGCGAGCAACCTGGGCCGCGCGCTGTTCATCGCCCTGGTGCCGATCGCCGCGCTCTCCGGCTTCCTGTCGATCTGGCTGCTCTGCGTCGTCGCCGTCGCGATCGGCACGCTCACCGTCATCTTCGACGTCGGGTCGCTGTCGTTCGTGCCCAACGTGGTCGACCGGTCGCAGCTCGCCGACGCCAACGGCCGGCTGCAGACCTCCTTCTCGCTCGCGATGATCGCCGGACCCAGCCTGGGCGGCCTCCTCGTCGGCCTGCTCACCGCGCCGGTGACGCTGACGGTCAACGCCGTCTCGTACCTGTTCTCGGTCGTGATGATCCGCTCGATGCGGGTCACCGAGCCCGAGCCCGAGCCGCCCGCCGAGAACGTGACCCTGCGCGACCGGATCGCCGAGGGCCTGCGGGCGGTGTACGGCAGCGCGGTGCTGCGCAACCTGCTCACCCAGTCGGCCACCTTCAACCTCGCGCAGAACGCGATGTTCACCGTCTTCGTGGTGTACACGGTGCGGACCGTCGGGCTCAGCGCCAAACAACTGGGCCTGGTGCTCGGCATCGGGGCCTTCGGCTCGCTGGTCGGCGCGCTGACGGCCAACCGGGTGACCAGATCGCTCGGCCTCGGCCGTACCCTGCGGGCCGCGACGTTCACCGCCGCTCTGGCCCCGCTGCTGATCCTCACCGCCCGGGGCGACGGCATCGCGTCCGTCGCGGTCCTCACCGTGGCGCACGCGCTCGCCGGCTACATGCTGGTGATCTACAACGTGAACACGGTGACGCTGCGCCAGGTGGTGACCCCGAACCGGCTGCTCGGCCGGATGAACGCCAGCTACCGGATGGTCCTGTTCGGCACCATCCCGCTCGGGGCGCTGCTCGGCGGCGCGCTCGGCCAGTACCTCGGCCTGCGCCCCGCCATGGTGATCACGGTGGTGCTGCTGACCACGCCGATCGTGTGGACGTTCTTCTCACCCGTGTTCCGGTTGCCCGAGATGCCCACCGGCCCGGTGGACGACATCGCGGCGTTCACCGAGCCCCGACCCGAGACCGAGCCGGACACCGCGTCTGCCTGACCTATCCCACCCCCCAGGAGGTTGCGATGTTGAGCGAGACCCAGAGAGCCGCGCTGGCCGCCCGGCTGCGCAAAGGACGCGGCACCACCGCGATTCCGCGGCGCAGCCCCGATCTCACCGAGTTGCCGCTGTCGTACGGCCAGGAGCAACTCTGGTTCATCGACCAGTTCGCCCCCGGCCTGCCGACCTACAACATCGCCAGCAGCCTCCGGATCACCGGTCCCCTCGACGCCGACGCGCTCGGCCGGGCCGTCGACGCGGTGGTCGCCCGGCACGAGACGTTGCGCACCCGCCTGGTCTCCAGCGAGGGGCGGCCGGTGCAGGTCGTCGACCCGCCGGAGCCGACGGTGTGGACCGTGCTCGACCTGTCCGGGGCGGCCCCCGCCGAGCGCGAGGCGCGCTTCGCCGAGGAGGCGGTCGCCTACGGGCTGCTGCCGTTCGACCTGGCCAAGGGGCCCCTGTTCCGGATCCGGCTGGTCAAGCTGGACGAGCGGGAGCACGCCCTGCTGACCAATGTCCACCACAGCGTCTTCGACGGCTGGTCGTCCGCGGTGTTCTTCCGTGAGCTCGCCGAGTGCTACGACGCGGAGGTGGAGGGCCGGCCGGCCGACATGCCGGAGATGCCGATCCAGTTCGCCGACTACGCGATCTGGGAGCGCGACCGGCTGGAGGGCGGCGGCATCGACGAGCTGGTCTCCTACTGGAGCGAGAACCTGCGCGGCGTCGGCTCGGTGCAGATGCCCACCGACCGGCCACGGCCGGTGCTCCAGTCGTTCGACGGCGACGTGGCCCGGCTGCCGATGGGCGCCGACGTCCTCGACGGGCTGCGCGCGCTGGCCCGCGGCGAGGGCACGACCATGTTCGTCACGCTGCTGACCGTGCTCCAGGTGCTGCTGCACCGCTACAGCGGCCAGGACGACATCGTCGTCGGTACGGCGAGCGCCAACCGGGGCCGGCCGGAGCTCGCGCCGCTGATCGGCTACCTGGTGAACACGTTGCCGATCCGCACCGACGCGTCCGGCGACCCGACCTTCCTCGAACTGCTGGCCCGGGTCAAGGAGACGACGCTCGCCGCGTACGCGCACCAGGACCTGCCGTTCCCCAAGCTGGTCGAGGCGCTCAAGGTGGAGCGGGATGCCAGCCGGGCGCCGCTGTTCCAGATCGGCTTCACCATCGGGGAGGACCCCGAGGGGCCGATCACGGCCGGCGGCGCCGTGATGCGGCCGGAGGCGGTCGACGCGCCGACGGCCAAGTTCGACCTCAACTTCTTCATGCAGGCGCACGACGACCTCGTTGTGGAGATCGCGTACGCGACCGCGTTGTTCGAGGCGGCGACCGTACGCCGCCTGCTGGAGTCGTTGCGGGTGCTGATGGCCGGTGTGGTCGCCGATCCGGCCCGGCGGCTGTCGCAGCTCCCCGTCATGACCGAGGAGGACCTGCACCGCGAGCTGGTCGAGTGGAACTCCAACACGATGGAGTTCCCGACGACGTGCCTGCACGAGCTGTTCGAGGCGCAGGCCGCCCGGGTGCCCGACGCGCCGGCCGCCATCATGGGCGACGAGGTGCTGAGCTACGCCGAGCTGAACGCCCGCGCCAACCGGGCCGCCCGGCACCTGCGTGAGCTCGGCGTGGGGCCGGAGACGCTGGTCGGCGTGCACATGCGGCCGTCGCTGGAACGGCTCGTGGGCATTCTCGGCATCCTCAAGTCCGGTGGCGCCTACGTTCCGCTCGACCCCGAGTATCCGCAGGACCGGCTGCGCTTCATGCTCGAGGACGCGGCGGTCACCGTGGTGCTCGCCGACGCCGACGGCGAGGAGCCCATGCGCGAGCTGGGCGCCACGGCCGTCGTGCCGGAGCGTGACTGGCCGCTCGCGGCCGACGCGGACGGCGCGGCCGACCTCGGCGTGCCCGTCCAGCCGTCCGACGCGGCGTACGCGATCTACACGTCGGGCTCCACCGGCCGCCCCAAGGGGGTCATCGTCGAGCACCGCAACGTGGTCAACTTCGTGCAGGGCATGGTGGCGCACTGGCCGCTGACCGAACACGACCGCTTCCTGCAGTTCGCGTCGCTCAACTTCGACGTGTCCGCGATGGACATGTTCCTCGCGGTCTGCTCCGGCGGTGCGGCCGTGTTCGGGGACCGGCAGACCCTGCTGTCCCCGCCCCGGCTGGCCGAGCTGATGCGCCGGCACCGGGTGACGTTCGCCTGTCTCCCGCCGGCGGTGCTCAACCTGCTGACCGGCGAGGAGTTCCCCGACCAGCGGGTGCTGATCTCCGCGGGTGAGGAGCTCTCCTCCGAGCTCGTACGTACGTGGCTGCGGCCCGGACTGCGCATGTGCAACGGGTACGGCCCGACCGAGGTCACCATCGGCGCCACCATGATGGAGCTGCGGCCGGACGACATCTCGCCGCCGCCGATCGGCATGCCCAAGCCGAACTACCGGGCCTACGTCCTCGACACGCACCTGAACCCCGTGCCGGTCGGCGTCGCGGGGGAGCTGCACCTCGGCGGACCCGGGGTGGCGCGCGGCTACCTCAACCGTCCGGAGCTGACCGCCGAGAAGTTCGTCGAGGACCCGTTCGCGGGGGTGCCCGGCGCCCGGATGTACAAGACCGGCGACCTGGTACGGCGGCGCCCCGACGGCAACATCGTGTTCCTCGGCCGTATCGACGGGCAGGTCAAGATCCGTGGCCTGCGGGTCGAGCTCGGCGAGATCGAGACGGCGATGGCGGCGCACGAGGCGGTGGCGCAGGCCGTGGTGGTGGTCCGCGACGACCCCGCCGGTGACAAGCAGCTCGTCGGATACGCCCGGCTCCACCCGGACGGAGCCGGGGTGAGCGTGGCCGACCTGCGCCAGCACCTGTCCCAGCGGCTGCCCGCCTACATGGTGCCGGCGCACATCATGATGCTGGAGGAGTTCCCGCTCAACGCCAGCGGCAAGGTCGACCGCGCCGCGCTGCCCGAGCCCGACGCCGCCGGAACGGCCACCGCCTTCGTCGCCCCGCGCACGCTCATCGAGACCGTGGTCGCCGACATGTACGCCACGCTGCTCAAGGTCGAGCAGGTCAGCGTCGAGGACAGCTTCTTCGACCTCGGCGGCAACTCACTGCAGGCGATGCGCCTGATCGCCAAACTGCGCACCGAGCTGGCGGTGGACGCCGACGTCACCGCCATCTTCCTCGCCCCGACCCCGGGCCAGTTGACCGTGCTGCTGCGGGACAAGTTCGGGCTGGAGGACGTCGAACTGGGCGAGGACGGGCTGGCCGGCCTGGAGGGGCTGGAGTAGCCGGGACGCGGGCAGGGGAGAGGAGTCCGAATGCTGACCGACGCGCAACGCGCCGCCCTGGCCGCCCGGCTGCGCCAGGGCCGCCGGAACGGGCCCGCATCGCCGGCCGCGGGCCCGGTCGTCGATCTCGCCACGAGCGGGACGACGCCGGCGTTCCTGCTGCACGCCGTAGGCGGGTCGGTGTTCGAGTACGCCGCCCTCGTCCGCGAACTCGCCACCACGTTCCGCCTCTACGGTGTGGAGGCGGCCGGGCTGCGGCCGGGCGCCCGGCCCGGGACGTCGCTGGCCGAGATGGCGGGCCGGTACGCCGACGCCGTACGGGCGGCCCAGCCGGCCGGGCCGTACCGGCTCATCGGGTGGTCGATGGGCGGTGTCCTGGCGTTCGAGACCGCCCGGAGGCTCGAAGAGGACGGCGCGGACGTCGGGCTGGTAGTGCTCATCGACGCCCCCTATCGCACCGTCCCGTCGTACGCCGAGCACGAGGAGGGCCTCGCCGCGCTGTTCGCCGCCGAGGTCATGCCGGATGGCCGCGGGGCGGCCGCGGACCCCGGCGAGCCGGTCGAGGTGCAGCTCGACCGGCTCGCCGATGTCCTGACCGCGGACGGCGACGACCGCGCCGTGGTGCGTGAGGAACTCGACCGCCGGTATGCCGTCTTCGTCGCGCACATCTCCGCGCTCGCGGGCTACCAGCCGGCCGCGCCGGTCGGTGCCGACGCCGTCCTGGTCGGTGCCGCCGACACCCCCGACTCGGTGCCCGAATGGGCGGGGATGTTTCGCGGCCGGGTGCGCACCCTGTACACCGGGGCAGGGCACCACGCCTGCCTGCGCCCCCCGGCCGTCACCGAGATCGCCCGGCTCGTCCGCTCCGCCGAGGCGGAGTGGGGACGCCCCGCCGACGTCTTTGGAGGATGAGATGCCCGCCGGTCACCGTGGAAGCTGGTTCGTCGCCGACAGCGAAGGTGCGGACGACCTGCCCCGCGTCTACTGCTTCGCCCACGCGGGCGGCAACGTCCGGACGTTCCTGCGCTGGCAGGCGGAGCTGGACGGGGCGGCGCAGGTCACCGGCGTGGTCATGCCGGGCCGCGCGCACCGGTATGAGGAGCCGCCGCCCGCGGACGTCGGCGAGTACGCCGACGGCGCCGCCGCGGCGATCGCCGCGGCGAGCGCGGGGCGGCCGTTCGTCCTGTTCGGTCACAGCCTGGGCGCGCTGGTGGCCTTCGAGGTGGCCCGGCGCCTGGCCGGGGCGGCCGAGCTGCGGCATCTCGTCGCGTCCGCGGCGTCGGCGCCGTCCCTGCTGCCGTCGGCCCGGGTCGTCGAGGCCGCCGCGCTGGAGGGGCGCGCGTTCGCCGAGGCCGCCGGATTCTTCGGCGGTCTCCCGCCGGAGATCCTGGCCAACGAGGAGCTGCACCACCTGCTGCTGCCGGTGATGCGGGCCGACTTCCGCTTGGTGGCGCGGTACCGCTACCGTCCCGCCGCCCCGTTACCGGTGGGCATCTCGCTGCTCAACGGGCTCGACGACCCGCACATCAAGGCGGCCGGTCTCGGTCCGTGGGAGGCGGAGACCGTACAGCCGGTGCGTCGGCTTTGGTCGCCGGGCGGTCACTTCTACTTCGAGGACCGGCCCCGGGCGGTCACCGACGCCCTGCGGGAGCTGGTCGCCCGGGAGGTCGCCGCGCCGGCCTCGCCCGGCCACTCCGAGCTGATGATCTGACCGGTGTCGCGCCGGTCAGATCATCAGCTCGGCGGCGCTGACGACCGGCTCGCACCGGACCGGAAAGGCGACCGATTTGGCGATGTAGCAGTTCCGGTGCGCTTCGGCGTGCAGCCGGACGGCCTCCTCGGTCATGGCGGAATCGGCCACCGTGACCTGCGGGCGCAACACGACCTCGGTGAAGCGTCCCCCGTCGGCATGGGCGGTCATGTCGCCGGTCGCCCGGTCGAGGTAGGTGGTGACGACGACACCCGCGCGGGCGCACAGGAACAGGTACCACAGCAGATGGCACTGCGACAGCGACGCGACGAGGAGCTGTTCGGGGTTCCACCGGGCCGGGTCGCCGCCGAACGCGGGGTCGGAGCTGCCTGTGATGACGCCCGGGCCGTCGGCCGCGATCTCGACGTCGGGGCTGTAGTCGCGGGGGCCGCTGGTGCCGGTGCCGCGATCGCCGGTCCAGGTCACGATCGTCTCGTAGGTGTGCGGTCGCGCCACAGGTGGTCAACCTCCCCGGCCCGGTGAAGATCTTCGGCTCATCATCGCACGTCGCCCGGCGTCGCGGACCGGAATCCTCGGCTGATCGGGAAATCCCCGGCCGGATGGGATATGGAGTGGTGGGGGTGTCAGGGATTCGAACCCTGACCCTAGGGATTCGAGTCCGCTTTGGTCCTGGCCCGGTATGCCCGCGTCGCCATCTGGGCGCCGCACGTGCGGGCGTCGCAGTACACCGCGGCCTGGTTGCGCGAGCGGTCGTAGTAGCCGAGCCCGCAGGGCGGGTTGCGGCACGCCTTCACCCGGCTCCAGGTCCCGCGCATGGCCAGCTCCGCGGCGGCCGCGAGCACCCGGGCGAAGGCGCCCGCGGCGCCTCCGGCGGTCGGGTGCAATGCGGCGTCGAAGGCGCCGACGACGGGACGGACCGGGTGCAGCTCTCCGAAGCGCCGCAGGCGGTCGATGTCCTCGTCGCGGACCGGGGCGCCGGCGTGTGAGAGCAGGACGCCGATCAGAGCCTCGCGCAGCTCGCGTGCCGCCGCGAGGTCGGCCGCGGTGACGCGGACGCCGGAGTCCGCCGGCCCGGTGGTGACCAGCCAGGCGCGGAAGGACTCGGTGTCCGCCAGGCGCTCCCGCTCACCCCGCAGCGCCCGGGTGTTGACGAAGGCCAGCACCAGCTCGGCGGCCGGGGAGGGCGTCAGCGGGCTGCCGCTCGTCGCCGCGCTGGTCACGGTGGTCACGGTGGCAGCCTACGGGCTCGCCGGCGGGGCGGCGCCGTGCCGGCGGCACTGGACATGTCATGAGCAAAATCGCTACGGTAATGACGCCTGGTGCGAGTTTCCGGCATCGACAGGAGGTTCCGTGGCATCGTTTCCCCACTTCACCGCGGCCCGGCGGGTCGCCCTCGTCACCGGCGCGGCGCGCGGTCTGGGCCGCGCGATCACACGATCGTGACGCGTCGCGCGGACGGCGGGCACGGCACGCCCGACCCGGTCACCAAGAACGGCTACGAGCTGGAGTTCGAGGACGTCTTCGACGGCGATCGCCTCGACGAGAGCCGATGGGTGCCCCGCTATCTGCCCCAGTGGGCCACCGGCGCGGCATCCCTCGCCCGCCATCGGGTCGGCGGCGGCGTACTGCGGCTCCTGATCGAGGAGGACCAGCCGCCGTGGTGTCCCGAGGTGGAGGGGGAACTCCGCGTCTCCTCCCTGCAGACCGGCGTCTTCTCCGGACCCGTGGGCAGCGGCATCGGGCAGCACGGGCGGCGGCCCGGCATGGTCGTCCGCGAGGCGCAGGCCGACGTCAGGCTCTACACCCCCCGGTACGGCCTGATCGAGATGCGGGCCAAGGCGACCGACGACCCCCGCGCCATGGTCGCGCTGTGGATGATCGGCTACGAGGACGAGCCGGAACGCTCGGCCGAGATCTGCGTCTGCGAGATCTTCGGCCGGGACGTCCGGCCGGACGGCGCGCGCATCGGCATGGGCCTGCATTCCTTCGGCGACCCGGACATCACCGACGAATTCACCGTGGAATCCGTGCCCATCGACGCCCGCGACTTCCACGTGTACGCGGCCGAGTGGACACCTGAGCGCGTGACCTTCCTCATCGACGGTGAGCCCGTCAGGACCGTTCACCAGTCGCCGCGCTACCCGATGCAGCTCATGCTCGGCATCTACGAGTTCCCCCGTACGGGCCCGGGGCCGGCGCGCGAGCGGCCGTATCCAAGGGAGTTCACGATCGACTATGTCCGCGGCTACCGTCCCGCGGCCGGTTGCGACGGCCCGTCCGAACGCACGAATGGGCGGGCCGGCACTGGCCTGACCTGACAAAGCATTACTAGCGGCCGAGGCCGGCGTCGCTGGCCCGCCGGGGACGACGGCGAGCTCCTCCGGCTGGAGATCAAACCGACCGGCGGCGGCGGCTCCATCCGCACGACGACCTCGGGCACCAGTCACCAGGCGAGCCCTGCCGGCTGGAAGGCCGATGGAGATGACGAGTTCGTCTTCACGCTGCAGGACACCGACGGCGATAAGGCGGGACAAGTGCCGCCTGCGCCCAACCATGGTCGATGTGGATGACGAATGGACCCACAGGCCTCCCTGTGTACGAGGAGGCCGAGTGCGATGAGTATCCGTTCGCCTCAACCAAGAACGGAGCGGGCTACACCGCGGAGAATGGTGTGAAGAACAACTAC
Source organism: Microtetraspora glauca (assembly GCF_040656155.1). Lineage (NCBI taxonomy): Bacteria > Bacillati > Actinomycetota > Actinomycetes > Streptosporangiales > Streptosporangiaceae > Microtetraspora > Microtetraspora glauca. Next base: position 32,365 of record NZ_JBFALK010000016.1, on the reverse strand, counting down.
TCTTTGGTCTGGGTTCGGATAGTCGGCTGATCCCAGGATTGCACTGACCAGTCACTGACGTATTCGGGGTGCCGGCGGCCAGTCGGGCACGCCGGATACGGGCCAACCAAGCAAACGGAGAAGACAAAATGGCCGATATCCAGCACGTATTGCCTGAACATGATCAGCATGGACTGCTGGTGGCTCATGGGTTCGATGAATCCTTCTTCGGGCTCTGGGTGGAACGGGACGACCTCGACGAGCTGGCCGAGCTGCTGCGCTTGGATCCGCGATCCAGGCGTGACGTGCGGCTGGGCGAGGAAGCGGCCACGATGACAGACTGGTCCGTCCCACTCGATGAGAAAGACAGTCTCTGGATCGGGCCCCACAGTCCTGGCTGGTCTGTTGTGATCAGCACCAGCGGCCCGCAAACAGGCGGGTGGTGGCTCAGCTCCGGAAATCGAGGAATGTTTGTAGTCGGCTGGCACCGGGATATCGATGGCCTCTCCGACCTCGACTATTATCGAGATGGTAACGTAGTGGCCGAGATCCCGGCTTTTCCGAACGGTGAGTTGCTGCCCGGTCCGGTGTTTGAGCCCTATGCCCATGGTCTTCCCCGTGACGGGGATCCAAATGAGGGTGAAGAGCGGCTGGCGCACGCCTTTCTGACCATCGTGGGACGGATAACAGGCCGCTTCCTCGATGAGGACTGGTTCCGTACCCCCGGCCGCGCCTATGGATTTCCCTCCGTCGACGCACAAGGATAGTCACCAATCCACTCGATATCCCGGCGACCGGGGTGGCTCCCATGGGCTCCATGGTCGATCGCTATACCGACGGATTGGTACCCCAATCGGCCAGGTGGCCCGGCTGTCGTGGGAGGACACCGTACGGGAGGGCGCCGGGACCGCCCACTGCCGAAACGATCGGCAGTGGTGGACGCGATCGACTGGTCGTTCGCAGGGGTCGGTCGGTCACCAGGTGAGTCCGCCGAGATAGGTGTCGCCCCGCCAGACGACCTTGTGGGGGAAGGCGCCGGCGCCCGTCGGGGTGAGGCCGACGCGGAGCAGCTCGTGGTTCTTGCCCCCGCATGGTCTGTTGCCGGCCCCTGAATCGTTCTCGTTGTCCTTGCCGACCAGGAGATGCCGGCCGGATCGCTCCAGCGCCATCGACACGATCTCGCCGCAGCTCAGGGTGAGCACCGTGGCCACCTTCCGGTCCCCATCGTAAAGGAGCAGCTCGGACGGCTGCTCGTAGCTGCCCTGGCGCACCCGCAGGGTCCGGCCGTCCGGCAGCGGATGAGGGAGAGTGTGGCTGCCGTTGTCGCGGGGCGCCCGGACGAGCACCGCCGCGGTCGGCGGGTCCGGCGCGGGCAGTCGCACGTCAAGGGCGCCCTCCCAGGATTTCACCAACTCCGGCTTCGGCGGGTAGGTGACCCCGGTGAAGTGGATGTCGTCGGGAAGCACCAGAGTCTGGGCGTCCCTCCAATAGAACCCGTGAGCGGCGGCCCGCCATTCGACGTTGGGGCCGAGGACGCCGACGTAGGTGGTCCGGTTGTGGTCGCGGTCCTCGGTCTGGCGGCTGTAGGCGATGCGCCCCTCGGGCGACACCACGATCCGGTCGACGCTCCCGTTCAGCCTGCCCGACAGCGCCTGGCCCAGCTTCGCCTGGCCGTCGGCGTCCACCGTCAGGCGGTGGATGCGCGAAACGAAGCCGCGTGGCGACCAGGTGTCCTGGCCCTGCCGCAGGGTCACGCTCACTACGTACTCGCCCGGCTCCCGTGTGGCGGCCACTGCCTTGATCTGGGTCATGCGCCTGCCGAGGTACGGCATGTACTCATGGGCGATGCGGCCCGTATCCAGGTCCACCGTCTCCAGATAGCCGCCGGCGAGCAGCGCGTACCGGGGGGTGCCGTCGTCCGCGACCGGTGGCGCCGCCAGTCGCTCCGGCAGGATCCGTACGGCCTGCACGACGAGCGCGATCACCCCGAGCGCCACGACCAGCCGCAGCACGGAGCCCCGGTCCGGGCGCACGCGCGTCCCGGCGACGCCCGCGAACAGGATCATCGTCAGTGGCGAGATCACCCAGGCCAGGACCACCGGCAGAGCTCGGAACGGCGCCGGATCCGGCAGGCAGCCGGGCGGCGGCTCCGCGGGCGGGCTGAGCACCTCCGCGGCGACCGCCAGTGCCTCGGGCAACGCGACGAGCCCGAATCCGAGAGCCGCGGCCATCAGATGGACGCGGGCATTGTCGCGCCTGGCCACGAACAGGGCGATCACCGCCAGGAGGAACGGCCCTGCCAGATACAGCACGCCCGCGGCCGCCTCGGCCACTTCGGCGGCTGTGCGGCGGACGGGACCCACCGGGTGCAAGATCGGTGGCCCGACACACGTGACTCGCCGCGGGGGCGTCAGCACCTCCCAGATGATCTCCCATAACGCGTACGAGGCCGCCAGCCACCACCAGAACACCGGATGACGCCGCCGCGGCCCGAGAGTCGACACGGAGAGCACGGCGGCCCGCCCTTTCTACCGATCATCCCGAATGATCAGGAACCCTACCGGGCGGGACAAGCAGCGCGTACGGCTTCAATCGGGCACAGCGGGTTCCGCGCAGCAAAGGTGACCAACGCTCGGGCACGCGTCGGCGCGGCCGTGGGCCTGGATGCGCCGTCAATCCTGAACCCCCGCGCATCTCGATGTGCGGGTAGCCGGCCCCGGGACGGGCGATGCCCCCACCACTATGGCTGGATGTGCCTCTATCGGGCCATCTCTGGTTTCTGGAGAGTTTTCCGGGTTCGTGACTGCTGAGGTCAGCGGGGTGTCATCCGGAGCGCGCCGTCCATCCGGATGACCTCGCCGTTGAGGTAGTCGTGGTGGATGATCGTCAGCGCCAGGTGGGCGTACTCGTCCGGGCGGGCCAGCCTCCGCGGGAACGGAACGCCGGCCGCCAGACCCTCCCGGAATTCCGCGGAGACCGTGGCCAGCATCGGCGTCTCCACGATGCCCGGGGCGATGGTGTTGACCCGGATGCCGTACTGGGCGAGGTCGCGCGCCGCGGGCAGGGTCAGCCCGACGATGCCGCCCTTGGACGAGGAGTACGCGGCCTGCCCGATCTGCCCCTCGTAGGCGGCGACCGAGGCGGTGTTGACGATCACGCCGCGCTGGCCGTGCTCGTCCGGCTCGGTGCGGGCGATCGCCTCGGCGGCCAGGGCGAGCACGTTGAAGGTCCCGACGAGGTTGACCTGCACGACGCGCGCGTACAGGTCGAGGTCGTGCACGCCGTTCCTGCCCAGGATCCGCGCCGACGGGCCGATGCCCGCGCAGTTGACGACCGCGCGCAGCGGCAGGCCGGCGGCGGCCCTCGCGACGGAGGCCCGCACCTCCTCGGGGCTGGTGACGTCGGTGGGGAGGTACTCCACCCCCGGCACCGGGTCCACGGCGTCGATGCTCTGCTTGAGATCGAACACGAAGACGTGCGCGTCCTCCTTGGCCAGCAGCTCGGCGGTCGCGGCGCCGAGGCCGGAGGCCCCGCCGGTGACGATGACTGCGCTGTCGGCGACCTGCATCAGTGCTTCTCCCTGTCGACTGCGGTGATCACGGGTGGGGTGTTCCCGGCGAGTGAGCGGCCGATGACCATGCGCTGGATCTGGTTGGTGCCCTCGAAGATCTGCATGACCTTCGCCTCGCGCATGTAACGCTCCACCGGGAAGTCGCGGGTGTAGCCGTAGCCGCCCAGCACCTGGACGGCGTCGGTGGTGACCTTCATGGCGTTGTCGGTGGCGACCATCTTGGCGATGGACGCCTCCCGGCCGAACGGCAGGCCGAGGTCTTTCAGCCGGGCGGCGTGCAGCGTCATCGCGCGGGCGGTCTGCACGGCCGCCTCCATGTCGGCCAGCAGGAACGCCAGGCCCTGGTGCTCGATGATCGGCCTGCCGAACGTCGAGCGCTCCTTCGCGTACGCCACGGCGTGGTCCAGGGCGCCCTGGGCCAGACCGGTGGCGACGGCGGCGATGCCCAGTCGGCCGGAGTCGAGGGCGGCCAGCGCGATGCCGAGACCGTCGCCCTCCGCGCCGATCCTGCGCTCGGCCGGCACCCGCACGCCGTCCAGCCGCATCGTCGCGGTCGGAGAGGCGGTCAGGCCCATCTTGTGCTCGGGCGGGTCGGCGCTCAGGCCCTCGGCGCCGGCCGGGACGAGGAAGCAGGAGATGCCCCTGCGGTCGTCCGAGGTCCGCGCCATCACCGTGTAGAAGTCGGCGCGCCCGCCGTGCGTGGTCCACGCCTTCGCGCCGGTGAGCACGTAGTCGTCGCCGTCGCGGACGGCGCGGGTGGTCATGGCGGCGGGATCGGAGCCGGCGTGCGGCTCGCTCAGGCAGTACGCGCCGAGCAGTTCGCCGCCGAGCATGTCGGGCAGCCAGGCCCGCCGCTGATCGTCGGTGCCGAAGTCGAACAGCCCGAAGCACGACAACACATGCACGCTGGTGCCGACGGCGACGCTGGACCAGACCCGGGCGACCTCCTCCAGCACCTGTAGGTACACCTCGTAGGGCTGACCGCCGCCGCCGTACTCCTCGGGGTACGGCAGGCCGAGGACGCCGATCGCGCCGAGCGTGCGGAACACGTCGCGAGGGAAGTCCTCGTCCGCCTCGGCCTTCGCGACCCGGGGGGCCAGCTTCCCGTCGGCGAGGTCCCGGACGATCTCGATCAGGTCGGCACTCTCTTCGCTTGGCATGACACGCGATGCGGGCATCGAAGCTTCCTTTAGAGTACGGAATCAAGTACCAAAGTATCAGAAACTGTACTGATTGCCAGGGGCTGCCGTAGAGTCGGTGCCATGCCGTCGCCCGACAGGACTCGCACCCGGCGCGAGGAGACACTGGCGCAGCTCCGCGAGCTGTTCCTGGCCGAGGGATTCGCGTCGTTCAACATCGGCGACCTCGCCGAGCGGCTGCGCTGCTCCCGGACCACCCTGTACGCGGTGGCGCCCAGCAAGGAGCAGATCGTGGTGGCCGCCGTCCGCTCGTTCTTCAAGGCGGCGGCCGACCGCATCGAGGCCCGGGTCGCCGCCTCCGGCGACCCGGCCCGGCAGCTCGCCGTCTACCTGGAGGCCGTCGCCGCGGAGCTGCAGCCCGCCTCGGCCGCGTTCCTCGCGGATGTGGCCGCCTTCGGCCCGGCCAACGAGGTCTACCAGGAGAACACCCGGTACGCCGCTGAGCGGGTGCAGAGCCTGGTGACGGAGGGGGTCAGGGCCGGGGTGCTGCGCCCGATCCACGCGTCGTTCGTGGGGGCCGCGGTGGCCGAGGTCATGAACTCCATCCAGCGCGGCGCCATCCAGTCGGCCACCGGGTTCGACGCCGCGCAGGCCTACCGGCACCTCGCCGACCTGGTCCTCGCCGGCCTGACCACCGCACCGGTGGACGAGCATGCGGTCACCGGGACCTCGGTGCGGTACGGGGTCGCAGACGGGGTGGCGACCATCGAGCTCGACCGGCCGGAGTCCTCGAACGCGCTGGACCTGCCCATGGCGCGGGCGCTCGGCGACGCCGTCGAGGCCGCGGCGGCCGACCCGGGGGTGCGCTGCGTGCTGCTGCTCGGCCGCGGCCGCAACTTCTGCGCCGGAGGGGACGTCACCGCGATGCACGGCGCCGCTGACCGCGCCGGCTACGTGCTGGAGCTGGCCCGGACGGCGCACCGCGCGGTCCTGGCCCTCGCCGGGCTGGAGGTCCCCGTCGTGGCCGCCGTCCAGGGCGCGGCGGCGGGCGCCGGACTGGCCCTCACCCTGGTGGCCGACGTGGTGCTCGCCGGCGAGTCCGCGACGTTCCTGACCGCGTACGCCCAGGCGGGGCTGACCCCGGACTGCGGCACGTCCTGGCTGCTGCCGCAGGTGGTGGGGCTGCGCCGGGCGCTCGCTCTGACGTTGACCGATCGCCGGCTGACGGCAGGGGAGGCCGCCGACTGGGGGCTGGTCACCGACGTCCACCCCGACGAGGAGCTCGCCGAGTCGGCCCGGCAGGCCGCGGCGCGGATCGCGGCCGGGCCGTTCCCGGCGCTCGGCCGGACCCGGCGCCTGCTCCGGGATGCCCCGGCGCGGTCGCTGGCCGACCAGCTCGGCATCGAGGCCGCGACGATCGCCGAGGCCGCCGCGTCCGCCGCGGCCGGGGCCCGGCTCGACGCGTTCGTGAACGGCAAGCGCGAGTAGAGAGGCGGGAACCCGATGAAGGACGGCCCCCTGGCGGGACTGCGAGTGGTGGAACTGGCCGGGCTCGGCCCGGCCCCGCACGCGGCCATGGTGCTCGCCGACCTCGGCGCCGACGTGGTCCGGATCGAACGGCCGCCGGGCCGCGGGCTCCGGCTCGGCGCCCCGGACGCGACCGACGCCGTGCTGCGCGGCCGGCGCCCGGTCCACGCCGACCTGAAGTCCGCCGACGGGCGGGCCGTCGTCCTCGGCCTCGCCGAACGCGCGGACGTGCTGATCGAGGGCCTGCGCCCCGGCGTGGTGGAACGGCTCGGCGTGGGCCCGGACGCCTGCCTGGCCCGCAACCCCGGCCTGGTCTACGCCCGGATGACCGGGTGGGGCCAGGACGGACCGTGGGCCGGCCAGGTCGGCCACGACATCAACTACATCGGCCTGACCGGCGCGCTGCACGCCATGGGCCGCGCCGACCGGGCCCCGGCGCCGCCGCTCAACCTGGTCGGCGACTTCGGCGGCGGGTCCATGCTGCTGCTCGTCGGCGTGCTGGCCGCGCTGTTCGAACGGTCCCGGTCCGGCCGCGGCCAGGTGGTCGACGCCGCCATGGTCGACGGGACCGCGCTGCTCAGCCAGATGACCCTCGCCCTGCGCGGCATGGGGGCCTGGCGCGACGAACGCGAGGGCAACCTGCTCGACGGCGCCGCGCCCTTCTACGACACCTACACCTGCGCCGACGGCGGGTTCGTCGCGGTGGGCGCGCTGGAGCCGCACTTCTACGCGGCGCTGCTGGCCGGGCTGGACATCGACCCGGCCGAACTGGGCGCGCAGAACGACCCGGCCAACTGGCCGGCGATGCGCAAGCGGTTCACCGCCGCGTTCGCCTCCCGCACCCGCGACGAGTGGGCCGCGCGCTTCGCCGGCACCGACGCGTGCGTCACCCCGGTGCTCAGCTTCGCCGAGGCCCCCGGCCACCCGCACCTGGCGGCCCGCGGCACGTACGCCGAGGCGGACGGCGTGGTCCAGGCGGCCCCGGCGCCCAGGTTCTCGCGCACCCCGGCCGCCCCGGTGGCCTCGGTGCCGCGGACGGCGGCTGACGCGGCGGACGTGCTGCGCGAGTGGGGGCAGCCGGGGAACTGACCGCCCGGTGCCGGGAGCGGCCACACCGCAGTGCCGACGCGGGTCAGGCCGCCGGGAGGAACCCCGGCAGCCGGTGGCGGATGATCTCCTCGGCGTCCGCGACGATCCGGTCCACCACGTTCCGGCAGCTGTCCACCTCGGTGATGAGCCCCTGGGCCTGGCTGGCCCACCACAGCCCGTCCTCCATGTCGCCCGCCCCGAGGACGCGTTCCCGTCCCCGTACCCCCGAGGCGAGGTGGGCGACGTCCTCGAAGGACGAGCCCGGCCGGCGTGAGATCTCGGAGATCTCCTCCGACACCGAGTTGCGCGCCACCCGCGCCGAGTTGTGGAACTCACGGAAGACGATGATCGAGTCCCGTTCGGAGTTCGCCACGATCTGCCGCTTGACGTTGTCGTGGACGGGCGCCTCGGTCGTCGCCATGAACCGGGTGCCCATGTTCGCCGCGCACGCCCCGAGGGCCAGCGCCGCCACCAGGCCGGCGCCGGTGGCGATGCCGCCGCTGGCGATGACCGGGACGTCCAGCGCCCGGCTGGCCGCGGCGATGAGCACGAGGCCGCCGATGTCGTCCTCGCCGGGGTGGCCGGCGCACTCGAAGCCGTCGATGCTGACCGCGTCCACGCCGAGCGCCTGCGCCTTGACGGCGTGCCGTACCGCGACCGCCTTGTGGATGACCTTGATCCCGGCGGCCTTGAAGTCGGGCAGGTGCGCGTCGGGGTTGCCACCGGCCGTCTCGACGACCGTGATCCCCGACTCGATGATCGCCGCCCGGTACTCGTCGTAGGGGACCGGGCGGATGGTGGGCAGGATGGTGAGGTTCACCCCGAACGGCTGGTCGGTCAGCTCGCGGGTGCGCTTGATCTCCAGGGTGAGCGCCTCGGGCGTCGGCTGGGTCAGCGCCGTCAGGAACCCGAGGGCGCCGGCCTCGGCGACGGCCGCGATCAGTTCGGCCCGGCCCAGGCCGGTCATCCCGCCGCACAGCAGTGGGTGCCGCACGCCGAAGGTCTCGGTGAAGGCGGTAGTGATCATTTCAGCGGTGGCTTTCGTCTCGAACGGTGGTCCGGCCGCGGACCCGGGCCGGGGTGGACAGGGGGCGTTCAGGCCGCGGCGGGGCCGCCGAGCCGGGCCAGGACCCCCGCGATCGACTCGGCGGGGTCCCCGGCCGTCCAGCCGGTGACCGGGGTGAGGGCTTCCGGCGTGTACACGCCGAGATCGGTGCCGTCGAAGCGGACGATCCGGCCGGTCACGCCGCTGGTGGCGTCGCTGAGCAGCGCGACCACCACCGGCGCCACGTCCCCGGGCGCGCCCATCGCGGGCCGGTCGGGCCGGGTGTCCAGCGCCGCCATGCCGGTCTCGGCCAGCGGCGACACGGCGTTGACCCGGATGCCGGCGGACGCGCAGTCCCGCGCCCAGCCGGCGGTCATCGCGGCCACCGCCCCCTTCGTGGCGCCGTAGGCGCTCATGCCGGGGATGCCGAACCGGGCGCCGGACACGACCGTGACGATCGACCCGCCGGCGCCCCGCCGGACCATCGCCCGCATGGCGTGCACCGCGGCGAACTGCACGCCGAGCACGTTGACCTCGGTGATCAGCCGCAGCCGCGCCTCGTCCTCCTCCCACGGCGGGGCGTGGTGGGTGATCCCGGCGTTGGCCACGAGGCCGTCGAGCCGGCCGAACTCCAGCTCCGCCGTCCCGGCCAGCCGGGCCGCCACCTCCCACGACCCGGCGGAGCCCGGTTCCGCCACCGCGTACCCGCCGGCGGCGGCGATCTCCGCGGCCACGGCGTGCGCGGCGGCTCCGTCCACGTCGTTGACCACGACCCCGGCGCCGTGGGCCGCGCACGCGAGCGCGTAGGCGCGGCCCAGGCCCGTCCCGGCGCCCGTCACGACGACGCAGCGCCCGTCAAGCAGGCCGCCCATCAGTCGGTTTCCGGGTCGAACAGCTCGGCCACCGCGGCCTTGTTGATCTTGCCGGTCGGGTTGGTCGGCAGCGAGCGGACCACCCGCAGCAGCTCCGGCTGCTTGTGCCGGGCCAGCCCCTGGCCGGTCACCGCGCGGCCGACCTCCTCCAGGGTCAGGTCCTCCCGCTCCGAGACGACGGCCGCGCCGATCCGCTCACCGAGCCGGCCGCCGGGCACCGGGACGATCGCCACGGCCGCCACGTCGGGGTGTCTCACGATGGCGTCCTCGATCTCCCTGGCCGAGAACTTCTCGCCGCCGCGGTTGATGACGTCCTTCAGCCGCCCGGTGACCCGCACCTGCCCGTCGGCGGCCAGCGAGCCGAGGTCCCCGGTGCGGAACCAGCCGTCAGGGGTGAACGCCTGCGCGTTCAGCTCCTCGCGCACGTAACCGAGCATCATCTCCGGGCCGTGCAGCAGCAGTTCGCCCACCTCGCCCGGCTCGACGTCCCGCCCCGAGGGGTCAACGACGCGCAGCTCCACGCCCGGCGCGAGCCGGCCGTCGGTCTCCGCCCGGAACTCCAGCGGGTCCAGCTCGTTGGGCAGCGTCGCGGTGGGTAGCTCGGTCATGCCCCACGCCCGGTACGCCGCGATGCCCAGCTCGTCGGCGCGCCGGATGAGGTCCGGCGGCACCGCCGCGCCGCCGCAGCAGTACTGGCGCAGCGGCGACCGGTCGCGCCCGCCGGCGGCGTACACGTCGAGCAGCTCGCGCAGGAACGGCGTCGCGCCCGCCATGTAGGTCGCGCCGGTCCGGTCGGCCAGCTCGGCGCACGCGGCCGGGTCCCAGCGTTCCATCAGCACCGCGGCGGCCCCCACCCGGCAGGGGATCATGAAGCCCTGCAGCAGGCCGGTGATGTGCGTGATGGGGGAGGCCATCACCATCCGGTCGCGAAACGTCAGGCCCCACTCCACGACGGTCATCCGCAGCTCGTGCCGCAGCCCTGCCACGGAGTGCACCACGCCCTTGGGCTCGGACTCGGTACCCGAGGTGAACAGCACCAGGCAGGGGTCCGCGGGGGCGGCGGGCTCGATCCCGGACGGCAGCGAACCGGTCCCGGCCTGGTCCGCCGCCCGCCAGCCCGCCGACCGGCCGGTGGTGAGCAGCCGTACGGCGGGCTCGTGCGAGAGGTCGCGCAGTGCCTCGTCGAACTCGTCCGGGAAGGCCCGGCGCCGGTCGTCGGCGTACGTGACGATGGCCGCCGGCCGGATCTGGTCCAGCACGGTGCGGATCTCGCGCGGGCCGTACAGCGGCACGATCGGGCTGCTGATCGCCCCGATCCGCCAGATCGCCGCCGCGACGGCGACGGCGTCCGGGCCGGTCGGCAGCAGCCAGCAGACGGCGTCACCCGGCCGTACCCCGCCGGCGATCAGGGTCCGCGCGACCGCGGCGGACTTCGCGGCCAGATCGGCGAAGCTCGTCTCACCGTGCGTGGTGATGATCGCCGGTCGGTCCGGCCACCGCGTCGCCCCGTGGTCCAGCAGGTCGCCGATCCGCTCCTCGGTGAGGAAGCCCCGGCGGCGCCAGACGTCCGCGAGCTCGGGGGTGACCACCCGCGGCCTGCGGTTCCAGTCGGCTGTCTTCACGACGTCGTCCACTTCGGTTCGCGCTTGTCCAGGAAGGCGGCCGGGCCCTCGACGGCGTCCGGATGGTACCGGTGCCGCCGGATCAGTTCCCAGCCGAGGTCCATGTCGGTGGCGATGAGCCGTTCCTCGAACGTGCGCAGCACCCGGCGGCTGAGCCGCACCGCCTCCGGCGAGTTCCGCCCGATCATCGCGGCCAGTTCCATCCCCCGGTCGACGAGCGCGTCCGGTTCGACGACCTCGGAGACGAGACCGGCGCGCTCGGCCCGCTCGGCCGACAGCGACTCGTGCCGGCCGAGCAGGACGAGGCGGGTCAGCAGGTCCGGCCGCATCCGCATGCGCAGCTGCAGCGGTTCCAGCGCGGACACCTGGCCGACGCTGACGTGCGGGTCCAGGAAGCGGGCCGCCGGCGACGCGATGCAGATGTCGGCGTCCGCCACGAAGTGCAGGCCGCCTCCGGCGCACACCCCGTTCACCGCGACGATCACCGGTACCCCCAGGCGCGGTCCGGGCAGGAAATCGAGCTCCTCGGCCGCGGTGTCGCCCACCTTCGCCCTCGGCACCGAGAGCATGGACACGTCCGCCCCGGCGCAGAACGCCTTGCCCGCGCCAGTGAGCAGCACCGCGCGCAGCTCCGGCGCCCCGGCCGCCGCCCGCCACAGGTCCGCCAGCCCGTCCATGAGCTCGTCGTCGAGGGCGTTGGCGGATTTCGGACGGTTGAGGGTCACGACGAGCGTCCCGCCGACGACCGTGCTGAGCAGCACCCCATCCGCACGTTCCAGGCCTGCTCGGCCGCTCTTCCCCGACACGGGCGCCTCCCCATGGGCGCCGAGACGCCCTTCTTGACTGTCATCCAAATCATATATACGTTTCGCGCCATGGTGAAGAGAGACGTCATGTCACACGCCGGGAGCGGGTCCCCCCATGGATGAGTTCCTCCAGACGGTGCTCGTGCCGGGTCTGGCGGACGGCGCGATCTACGGGTTGGTTGCGGTCGGCTTCGCCACGCTGTTCACGACGACCGGCGTCATCAACTTCGCCCACGGGCAGATGGTGATGCTCATGCCCATGTCGGTGCTGGTGGCGGTGGGCGCCGGCCTGCCGGTCTGGCTCGCCTACGTGGCCGCGCTCGCCGTGATGGTGGTGGTGGCGCTCACCGTCGAGTGGACCGCGGTGCGGCCGTTCGTGCAGTCGGGCCAGTCCGCCTCCTGGCTGCTGTCCACCCTCGCGGTCAGCGTGGTCCTGGCCGAACTGCTGGCCGTCCCCTACAGCGGGGAGTCCCGCAACTTCACGTACGGCGTCAGCAAGCACCGGTTCGACCTGGCCGGCCTGGCGGTGTCGCCCGCCGAGCTGACCGCGGTCGCCGCGCTGTTCGTCGTCGCCGGACTGCTCGTCGTGTTCTACCGGCGCACCCGGATCGGGCTGGAGCTGCGCGCGATCGCCGACGACCTCGACGGCGCGGAGGCGATCGGCATCTCCCGGGCCCGCGCCTCGCAGATCGCCACGGTGCTGTCCGCGCTGGTCGCCGCGGTGACAGGGGTGCTGGTGGCCTCCACCCAGCTCGTCACCCCGTCGCTGGGGCTGTCGTACACCTTCTACGGGTTCGTGGCCACCGCGATCGGCGGCATGGGCAGCATCGGCGGCGCCGTCGCCGGCGGCCTGGTGATCGGCGTGGTCAGCCAGTTCGCCGGGGTCCACGTCGGCAGCCTCACGGTGAACTTGACGGTGTTCCTGCTGCTGGTCGTCGTCTACGTGGTGCGCCCGCACGGCCTGTTCGGCGCGGCACCGGTGCGGGCGGTGTGATGTCGTACCGGCTCTCCGCCCTGTCCCGGACCCTGCGCGCCGCGGCGGCACGCGGCCACGACGCCACCCCCGCGCCCGTCCGGCGGGTGCTCGCCAGGCCCGCCGCGCACAGCGCGGCGCTGCTGGTCACGGCGACGGCGCTGCTGGCCCTGTGGGGCCCGCTGTCCTACAACGGCTACGTCCTGCAACTGGTGTGCCTGTACGCGGTCGCCACGCTGGGACTCAACATCACCACCGGCTACGCCGGCGCGCTGTCCCTCGGGCAGGGCGCGTCGTTCGCCATCGGCGCCTACGTCACCGCCGTTCTGGTGGTCTCGCACGGCTGGCCGATCTGGGCGGCGCTGCCGGTCGCCGCGCTCGCCGGGCTCGCCGCCGGGGCGCTGGCCGGGTTCCCGGCCGGACGGCTGGGCGCGATCGGCCTGGCCATGATGTCGCTCGGCCTGATGCTCGTCGTCAACGACATGCTCATCCAGTTCCAGTCGGTGACCGGCGGCAACAACGGCCTGGCCGGCATCGACGCCCGGTTGTGGTTCGGCGGCGAGCCGGTCTCGACCCCGTGGGTCGTGGCGATCGTGATCGTCGTCGTGGCGAGCGTCAGCTACTGGCTGCACGCCCGGTACCGGACGTCCCGCCTGGGCCGGGCCACCGTCGCGGTCCGCGACGAGCCGATCGGCGCGTCCGCGCTCGGCGTCTCCGGCTACCTCACCAAGGTCGTCGCCTTCGCCGCCGGGTCCGCGCTGGGCGCGCTCAGCGGAGGGCTGTTCTCGTTCCTGTCCGCCTACATCTCGCCGGACGCCTTCTCCTCCAACCTGTCCATCCTGTTCCTGGTCATGGTGGTGCTCGGCGGCAGCGGCTCCCGGCTCGGCCCGGTCGTCGGCGCGGTGCTGCTCGTGCTGATCCCGCTGCGCCTCGACGCGTACCCGCACCTGAACAACCTGCTGTACGGCGCGCTGCTGATCGTGCTCATGCGGCTGCGGCCGCGCGGCCTGTTCAGCCGCACCGCGGCGCCCGCCCCTCAGGCGCTGCGCGACCTGGCCGCCACTCCGGAGGTGGAGGTGCCGGAGCGCGCGCCCGGCGAGCCGATCCTGAAGGTCACCGACCTGCGGCGCAGCTTCGGCGGCGTGGACGCGCTCGGCGGGGTGTCGATGGAGCTGCGGCGCGGAGAGATCGTCGGCCTCATCGGGCCGAACGGGTCGGGCAAGACGACGCTGCTCAACGTCGTGTCCGGGCACTACCCGCCGACCGCCGGCCGGATCACCCTGCACGGGACGGACCTCGGCGGCCTGGGCGCCGCTGCGGTCGCCAAGCGCGGCGTGTCCCGCACCTTCCAGACCCCGAAGACGTTCCCCGGCATGAGCATCGAGGAGCACCTCGCGCTCCCGGCCGTCCACGGGGAACGTGACGAGGCGATGCGGGACGCCTGCCGGCGCGGCGCGCTCACCCTGCTGGAGCTCGGCGGCCTCGACCCGCACGACCCGGCCGCCGGCACCCGGGAGAGCCGGGTGATGAGCCACGGCCAGCTTCGCTTCCTTGAGGCCGCCATGGCCCTCGGCACCTGTCCGGAGGTCCTCCTCCTGGACGAACCCGCGGCCGGGCTGTCGGCCGCGGAGATCGAAGGATTCGAGCGCGTCGTCAGTGACGTCGCCGCAGCGGGAGTGGCCGTCGTGATCGTCGAACACCACCTGGACATGATCAGCCGCCTGGTCGACCGGGTCGTCGTCCTCGACCTCGGCACGGTGCTGTGGGAGGGCGAGCCCGGGGACCTGCACAGCGTGGACAGCGTCCGCGCCGCGTACATGGGGGTCGCGTGAACGGCGGCCGGCTCAAGGTGGACGCGCTGCGCGTCCGGTACGGCGGCGTCACCGCCGTCGAGGACCTGTCCCTCACCGTCGAGCCCGGCACCTGCCTGGCCCTGCTGGGCGCCAACGGCGCCGGGAAGACCTCCACGCTGCGCAGCATCGGCGGGCTGGAGTCGGCCGGCGGCGGGATCTGGCTGGACGACCTGCGCCTCGACAACCTCCCGGCGAGCAGGCGGGCCCGGGCCGGGCTCGGCCACGTGCTGGAGGGCCGGCACGTGTTCAAGAGCCTGTCGGTGGCCGAGAACCTCCGAGTCGCCGCGGCCCGCGCGGCCCACAAGCCCGAACTCGACCCGCTCGACCTGCTGCCCGAGCTGCGCCCGATGCTGCAGCGCCCCGCGGGCGGCCTGTCCGGCGGCCAGCAGCAGATGCTCGCCATCGCCCGCGCGGTGGCCGGCGCACCCCGCGTGATCATGCTGGACGAGCCGACGAACGGCCTGTCGCCCAAGCTGGTCGGCCGGACCATCGAGATCCTCGCCGACCTGCGCGACGCCGGGTTCGCCGTCCTGCTGGTCGAACAGCGGGTCGAGGTCGCCCAGAAGCTGGAGGCGGACGTCGTGGTGCTGCGGCACGGGCACGTCGCGCACCGGGTGCGCGGCACCGACCCGGAACTGCCCGACCTGCTGCAGGCCGCCTACCTCTCCTGACCCACCCCCACGGAAACCCCCCAGGAAGGACGACCCCCCATGAGGACACGTGCCACAGTGGGCACCGCCATGGTGTGCGCGGCGCTGCTCGCGCTCGCCGCGTGTGGCGACGACGGATCCTCCGGCGACCAGGCCGAAGGCTCCACCATCAAGATCGGTTTCGTCGGGGCGCTCACCGGCCCGCTCTCCCCGAGCGGTCAGAACTCGCTGGCCGGGCTCAAGGCCGGCGCCGAGTACGTGCAGCAGCACAACCCCGGCACGAAGATCGTGATCGAGCAGCGGGACACCAAGGGCGAGCCGACCGCGGCCGTCGCCGCCACCCGGGCGCTCGCCCAGGACGGCGTGTCCGCGCTGTACTTCACCACCGAGGCGTTCCCGCCCGTGCAGGACGTGCTCAACCAGGTGAAGGTGCCCGGCGACACCGCCGGCGGCATCGGCTCGATCGCGGCCGACGTCGGCGACTCCAAGCGGTACAAGTACGCGTTCAGCACCGGTGCCGGCACCTCCGGAGAGACCTCGATCACGCCGCTGCTGGCGTACGCGGCGTCGGCCGGCAAGACGGTCGCCATGCTCGACGACTCCTCGGCCTTCGGCACCTCGCAGACCAAGGACACGCTCGCCATCGCGCAGAGCCGGTTCCCGGACGTGAAGATCGTGCACGAGAGCTTCCCGAACACCGCCTCGGACGTGACCGCGCAGCTCACCAAGCTCAAGGACTCGGGCGCCGAATCGCTCATCGTCTGGTCGTACGGCGCCCCGCTGGTCGCCACCATGTCCAGCCTGAACAAGATCGGCTGGAACCCGCAGATGTCCGCGGTGCTCGGCATCGGCGACCCGGCGACCACCGAGCTCATCCCGGAGGGGATGAAGAAGACCCTCGCCGCCGGGCCCATCGCCAAGACGTTCCTGTCGTCCTCGACCGGCGACGCGTCGATCACGGCGGACTTCGTCAAGCTCTACCTCAAGGCCAAGGGCAAGACCGAGTTCAACGCCCTCGACTCGGTGGGCGCGGTCTCCTTCGACTGGGCGCTGCTGGTGACCCAGGCGTCGCAGCAGGCCAAGTCCACCGAGGCCGACGCGATCAAGAAGGCGCTCGTCTCCGGGGGAACCTTCCAGGGCGCCAACGGCACGTACACGTTCGGTCCCGACAAGCGCATCGGAATCGATGCCGACCAGCTCGGCGTCTTCGTACCCGCTCAGCCGTGCCCGGACGGCAAGTGTGTCGAAGCCGCCGTGAGTACAGGAGAGTAGATGCCCGAGGAGACCTCAGTGGATCTCCGGCTGGGAACGCGGGCGGACGCGTTGCGCGGCCGCCTGCGGGCCCTGCTGGCAGAGCTCCTCCCCGACGACTGGACGACCTCGTTCTCCCCGGACCAGGCGGTCCAGTCGGTGGTGACCAGGGTCGTCCGGCGGCTCGCCGAGGAGCAGCTCCTCACGCTCAGCTGGCCCGAGGAGTACGGGGGCGCCGGCACCGACATCTGGCAGCAGGCCGTCCTGCGCGAGGAGATGTGGGCGCACTTCGAGCCCCGCGGCCCGCAGTACATGGGCCTGAACTGGGTCGGGCCGGTGATCATGGAGGTCGGCACGCCGGAGCAGAAGGCCGTCCACCTGCCCGCCATCTCCTCCGGCACGGCCGTGTGGTGCCAGGGGTTCAGCGAACCCGGCGCGGGCTCCGACCTCGCCTCGCTGCAGCTGAACGCCGAGCTCCATGACGGCGAGTGGGTGCTGAACGGCCAGAAGGTCTGGACCTCGTACGCGGGACTGGCACAGTGGTGCTTCCTCGCCGCCCGCAGCGGCAGGGGGACGGCCAAGCACGACGGCATCACCGTCTTCCTGGTGCCGATGGACTCACCCGGCATCCGGGTCGTCCCGATCGACTCGATCATGGGTGAGCAGCACCTCAACGAGGTGTTCTTCGACGACGTCCGGGTCGGCCCCGGCGCGGTGCTCGGCGAGGTCGGCCGCGGCTGGGACGTCATCCGGCGGGTGATGAAGCACGAGCGGATCGGCATCTCCCGATACGCCCGGGACGAGCGGGTGCTCGCCGCGCTGGCGGGCCACCCGTCCCTGGCCGAACCGGCCGCGCTGCACGAGTACGCCCGCGCACTGGTGCACGCCCGGGTGGCCCGGCTGCTCAACTACCGCGCCGTCGCGCTGAACGACGCCGGTCGGCTCACCGACCGGGAGGCCTCCACCGCGCGGCTGGCCTCCATCCAACTCGACCAGGAGGTGGCTCAGCTGGCTCTCGACGTCTCCGGCGCCGACGCCCTCGTTCCCGACCCGTCGGCCGGCCTGCTCGGCCACGTCGAGGACGTGTTCCGGTACGCCCGTTCGGCGACCATCGCGTCCGGCACCATCGAGGTGCAGCGCATGCTCGTCGCCCGGTCGTCGATCGAGGGGGACCGGCGTGCGT
Organism: Microtetraspora glauca; assembly: GCF_040656155.1. Lineage (NCBI taxonomy): Bacteria > Bacillati > Actinomycetota > Actinomycetes > Streptosporangiales > Streptosporangiaceae > Microtetraspora > Microtetraspora glauca. The sequence goes on along the minus strand of NZ_JBFALK010000016.1, from coordinate 14,805 downwards.
CGTGACTGGCCACAGGCGGCCGTCGCCTACCAGGAGAGCGTGACCGGGGCCCTCGACGCGCTGGGCGGGGTGGACCTCGCGCGCGCCGCCGAGGCGGACCGGACCCGGCGGGAGGCGCTCGTCGCGCCCGCCCTGGACCGGCTCGGCCTGCGCGGCCTCGATCCGTGGGGCGAGGAGGACGAGTCGGCCGCCATCATGCTGGCGGCCCGGGCGGCGGGCGCCGTCGTGCTGCCCTGGCCGCTGGCGCACGAGCTGGCCGTACCCGCGGACCTGCGCGGTGACGTCGGCGGCGTCCACCTGGCCTCGGGGGACACCGGACGGCTGGACCACGCGGACCTGCTGCGCGACGCGGTCGCCGTCGACCTGGACCGGGGTGTCGCCCGCCGGGTGACGGCCGGTGCGCCGCGTCCGGCGCCGCTGGACCCGTTCGCGTCCGACGCCGTCCTGGGCGCAGAGGTGCCGGGCGTGGACGCGGCGCGGGTGACGGCGATGCGCATGCTGCTCGACGCCTTCTGGGTCGCCGGCGCGCTCGCCGCCGCCGCCGAGCTGGCGGTGACGCACGCCCGGGATCGGCAGCAGTTCGGCAAGCCGATCGGCAAGTTCGGCGAGATCCGGTGGCGCGTCGCGGACATCTCCCTCGCGCTCGACGGGCTGGAGGAGCTGGCGCTGCACGCGTGGTGGCTCGTCCGCCGGGGCGAGGCGCGGTCCGCCGACCTGCTGGCGCTGCGGGTGCAGATGATCGAGGCGGCGAACACGGTACTGGCCAACGGGCATCAGGTGCTGGGCGCCATGGGCCTGTGCGAGGAGCACGACCTCACCGTGATCGACCGCCACCTGCAGAGCGTGCTGCACCGGCCGGCCGGGCGGATCAGGTCGACCGATCTGCTGGCGCGGGCCGTCGCCGCGGAGGGGTTCGACGGCATCTACCCGGTGGCCGCGTGGCGGTAGCCCGCGAACGGAAAGGCCGGCCAGGTCCAGGACCTGGCCGGCCTTCGCGTACCGGTTCGTGGTCGCCGGTCAGTCCCGGGAATCCATGCGCGGGTTGCCGTACTCGTCCAGCACCTGGACCGGCGGGGCGTCGTCCGAGGCGACGTAAAGCTGCGACGCCTCCAGGTGCGCCCGCATGAGCTTGCCGGCCAGCGCCGCGTCCCCCGCCTCGATGGCCTTCTCGATGGCGCCGTGCGCCCGCAGCACCGCGTGCCGCCGGTCCACCGCCGGGTAGCTCGCCTCGTCGTACGCCCGGCGGGCCCACCCCCGCTCCTGCACGCTCCAGACGCTCTCCAGCATCCCGACGACCACCCGGAGCGTCTCGTTGCCGGCCGCGTCCACCAGCCCCTCGTGGAACCTGACCGACGCCCCGGTGAACGCCGGCCCGTCCTCCACGACCTGCGCGGCCTCGTCGTTGAGCTGCCGGAGCCGTTCGGCGACGGCCGAGTGGTCGTCGCGGCGGGCCGCGTGCTCCGCGCACAGCGGCTCCAGCAGGTTGCGGGCCGCCGCCAGGTCCCGCATGGGGGTGGCGCGCGCGTGCAGCAGCAGCCCCATGTGGTACGCGGCGGACCCGGGGGTCGGGGCCTTGATGACGGTGCCGCCGCGCTTGCCGCGCCGGACGACCACCAGCCCCTCCGTCTCGAGGATGCGGAACGCCTCGCGGAGGCTCGGCCGGCTGACCGGGTACTCCTGGAGCAGCACCGGCTCCGTGGGCAGTTCCGCCCCGTCGGCGAGATCACCTTCCAGGATGCGCAGCCTGAGCTGCGCCGCCAGGGCCTCGGCCACCCGGGGTGTCCGCAACGGCATGCGGCGGGGGCGTGGTGGGATCTCGGACTCGGTCATCAGAGTGTTTCACCGCCGTCGATGAAGATGGTCTGGCCGGTGATGAACGAAGCGAGGTCCCCCGACAGGTGGACGGCCAGCGCCCCCAGCTCCCTGGGGTCGCCGGTGCGCCGCATCGGGATGCGCTCCTTCAGCCAGGCCTGACCTTCGGGACTGTCGTGAAGAGCCTGCGTCATGCTGGTGCGGAAGTGCCCTGGAGCGATGGTGTTGACGGTGACGCCGAACGCCGCCCACTCCTTGGCGAGCGCCCGGGTGAGCTGGGCGATGGCGCCCTTGGCGACCTGGTAGCTCACCGTCAGGTTGGCCGACCGGGCGACGCTGCTCGATGCGATGTTGATCACCCGGCCGCGCCCCCGCTCCAGCATCCCCGGAACGAATGATCTCACGAGGTGGAGTGATCCGCGGACGTGCGTGTCCAGCACCGAGTCCCACTCCTCGTCGGTCATGGCGACGCCGGCCGGCCCCGAGCCGGGCTGCCCCACCTTCTCCCCGGACGCCTCGTCCACGGGCAGCGGGACGACCGGCCGCTTGACCAGGTTGCCGGCGTTGTTCACCAGGATGTCGACGCCACCCACCTCGGCCAGCACCGCGTCGCGCAGCCGGTCCAGGTCGGCGGAGCTGCGGATGTCGGCGGGGAAGGCGTACGCCTGGCCGCCCGCGGCCTTGATCTCCGCCGCGAGGCTTTCCAGCTCCTCCGCGTTGCGGGAGACGCCGCACACCACGGCGCCCGCCCCGGCCAGCGCGGTGGAGATCGCCCGGCCCAGTCCGCGCCCGGCCCCGGACACGACGGCTGTCCTGCCCAGCAGGGGGTGGGTGTCTGTCATGGCGTGCCTTTCGGTAGTCCGAGCGTACGCTCCGCGATGATGTTGCGTTGGATCTCCGACGTGCCGCCGTAGATGGTGGCGCCCAGCGATTCGAGGCGCTCGTCGAAGAGGGCGGGGTCGTCGAACGCCCGCGCCCCGGCGGTCTCCAGCGACAGCAGGGCCGCGCGCTGCACCGACTCCGAGCCGAGCAGCTTGAGGATCGACGACGCGGGGGACGGCAGGCCCGCCCACCGCTGGGCGGCGGTCCGCAGCCCGGTCAGCCGCACCCCCTCCGCGTCCGCCAGCGACCGGCCCAGCCGGACGAGCTGGTGCTCCGACAGCTCCGGCGCTGTCAGCGTGGGTTCCAGCGCCCGGGTGGTCTCCAGCCAGGTGTTGATCCAGATCATGTCCCGCTCGTGTTCGAGGCTGGACATGGCCACGCCCCAGCCGCCGTGCAGCGGGCCCAGCAGCGCCTCCTCGGGCACCTTCACGTCGTCGAGGAAGACCTCGCTGAAGGACTCGACCGCCGGCCCGGCGGTGCGGATCGGCCGGACCTCCACCCCGGGGCTGCGCAGGTCGAGGACCAGACAGGAGATGCCGCGGTGCGGCCTGGCCTCCGGGTCGGTGCGGACATACAGCGTGCACCACCTGGCCTCGTCCGCCTGCGTCGTCCACACCTTCTGGCCGTTGACGGTGAACACCCCGTCGGCGAGCGTCGCCGTCGTGCGCAGCGCGGCGAGGTCGGACCCGGCGCCGGGCTCCGACATGCCGAGCGCCCACCACTCGTCCCCGCGCGCGGCCGGCCGGAGCAGCCGCTCCCGCTGGGCGGCGGTGCCGAACGCCCGGATGGCCGGCGCCGCGACCCCGACGCCCTGGATGTTCATCAGCCGCGGCACCCGGCGGCGCGCGCCGGCGAGCTTGACGGCCAGCGCGTCGGGGACACTCAGGTCGCGCCCGCCCTCACCTGGGCCCCACTCGGGGATCAGCCAGCCCGCGTCGAACGCGGTGGCCTGGTACTCGGTGCGGAGCTTCACGTCGCGGCGGTAGCGCTGGTAGTTCTCGGCGTAGTCGGCGGGCAGGAAGCCGTCGAGGAACGCCTCGAACTCGGAGGTCACATCCGTCATCGGGAGATCCGCCTTTCGATCCGCTCGATCCGCGCCGCCGCCAGGTACAGGTCGTCCGGCTCCCCGAGCAGGCAGGCCGTCTGGTGGGCGCGCCGCAGGAACAGGTGGCAGTCCGCCTCGAAGGTGACCCCCATGGCGCCCATCAGCTGGGTGAACAGCGACGCGACCCGGACGGCCGTCTCGGCCGCGACCGCGTTGGCCAGCAGGCAGTCCCGGGTGGCCGAGTCGCCGGGCGGCTCCCCGGCCAGGCTCAGGGCCGCGCCGTAGGCGAGGCTGCGGGCCTGTTCGACCGCCGTGTAGGCGTCCGCGAGCCGGTGCTTCACCGCCTGGAAGGTGCCGATGGCCCGGCCGAACTGCCTGCGCTGGAGCACGTGTGCGACGGCCGCGTCCAGGGCGCCCGCGGCGGTCCCCACCAGGTCGGCGGCGACACAGGCGCGGGCTCCCGCCAGCATCCGGTCCAGGTCGCCGAGCGGCAGCTCCCGGCACTCGGCGCAGGCCACGCCTGCCTCGCCCCCGAGCCGGAACACCGGGAGCGGCCGGGAGGGGTCGATCAGGGTCGCCTGCCCTACCGGCTCGACCCCCTCGGCCTCCGGATCGACCACGACGACCCACGCCCGGTCCGGTCCCTTCACGATCAGGGTGAACGCGGCGGCACCGGGGCCGCCCAGGACGCGCGCCCGCTCGACGTGGCACCGGCCGTTCCCGTCGTTCCCGTCGTCCCCGTCGACGACCCCCTCGGCGATCCCGAAGCCCGCGGGCGCCCGCCGGAAGTCCTCGCGGTGCACTCCGGCCGCGACCTGCGTCCGGTACGCGAGTGCCGACGCCAGCAGGGGAGCGGTCAGCAGGGCGCGCCCGGCTTCTTCGAGCATGACCACCAGGTCGATCATCCGGCCGATCCCGCCGAGGTCCTCGGGTATCCCGATGTCGGCGTAGCCGCCGTCCGCGACCGTCTCCCACCCGTCCGGCACACCGCCGTCGAGGGCGGCACGCATGGCCGCCGCGCCGTGCAGCGATCGGAACTGGGCGCGGGCGGTGTCGGCGAGGGCGAGGGCGTCCTCGTCCGGGGCTAGAAGCTGCCAGTCCGTCATCTTTGTCCGGATTCTCCTCAATGGTGTGGGATCGCCATCAAGGCAGATGGTACCGGATTTTCGCCTTTGCCTATATATGATTTAGATGTTACCTCTTGGAGCCGCGGTGGCCGGCAACTGGTCGGGTGAGCGGGCGCGGAAGAAGACGTGGAGCGTTCCGCCCAGGGCGGTGACGTAGTCTCGAGGTGCGGTCGGCTGTTGCCGTTATTCCGTGGGCCGGCGTGCCTGTCTCAGTGCGCGGTCGATCGCCCAGGCGTCCGCTACTGGGCCCACGTGCCCGAGCTTGTCGGGGTTGATCACCGAGCGGATCGTCTGGATCTGCCCGTCGAGTACATCGAGCGCCAGGATGTGGAGCACCTTGCCGTCCCGGTCGAGGAAGATCGCGCCCGGCTGGCCGTTGACCTCGTGCGGCTCGAACGTCACGTCGATCCGGGCCATCCGCGGGAAGACGGAGGCAAGCAGCCGGGCCACGTTCTCGGCGCCGACGACGGCCCTGGCCAACTGCGGGGCCTTGCCACCGCCGTCGCCGACCATCGACACGTCGGCGGCGAGCAGTTCTCGCAGGCCGGCGACGTCGCCTTCGCGGAGGGCGTCGAAGAACCGCGACGCCAGTTCCTCCCGCTCTTTGCGAACCGCTTCGAAGCGCGGCCGCCCGGCCTCCATATGTCGCCGCGCCCGCACCAGCAACTGCCGGCACGCCGCCTCCGACCGCCCCACCGCCGCAGCGACATCGTCGAACCCGAAGCCGAACACCTCCCGCAGCACGAAGACCGCCCGCTCGAGCGGGCTGAGCCGCTCCAGCAGCACCAAGGCCGCCATCGACACCGAGTCGGCCAGCTCCGCTGACCGCTCCGGGTCCTGGTAAGGGTCGGCGAGCAGCGGCTCGGGGAACCACGGCCCGACGTACGCCTCCCGCCGGACGCGGGCCGAGCGCAGCACATCGATCGAGATCCGCGTCACCGCGGCCGACAGAAGAGCCTTGGTCGACGCGGGCCGGGTCGCCGAGCCGTCGAAGCGCAGCCATGTCTCCTGCACCGCGTCCTCGGCCTCACCCACACTGCCCAGAATCCGATAGGCGATCGAAAACAGCAGCGGCCGCAGCTCCTCGAACTCCTCGACCTTGCTCACGCCCAATCCCCTCCCCTTGAAACCCTCCCACCCTGCCGTACTCGCTGGCGCAGGCATCTTCTGGTGATCATCCAGACCACCGGCAGGCCAGAGCGATGTCCCCGAGCCCGGGGCCCGGAGCCCGCAGCCGGACCCCGAGCCAGTTGCTGATGCCGTTCACTGGAACTGCCCGGGCTCGTAGTTGCCGGCCGGCTGCTGGGTGATGATATTCAGCCGGTTCACCGTGTTCATGAAGGAGACAAGGATCACCAGGGCGGTGAGCTGCTCCTCGTCATGGTGCTTGGCGGCGTAGGCCCACACCTCGTCGCTGACCCCACCGGCCGCATCCGCGACCCGGGTCCCCTCCTCCGCCAGTTCCAGCGCGGCACGCTCGGCCTCGGTGAAGACCGTGGCCTCCCGCCACGCCGCGACCAGGTTCAGCCGCACCGAGGTCTCGCCGGCAGCGGCGGCCTCTTTGGTGTGCATGTCGATGCAGACTGCGCAGCCGTTGATCTGACTTACGCGAAGCGCCACCAGCTCCTGCGTGGCGGTCGGCAGTGGCGAGTCCTTGAGCGCCTTGCCCGCCGCCATGAAGTACTTGAGGGCCTTGCCGGCGGTCGGGTCGGCGAAGTAGTTCAGTCGCGCGTCCATGGTGTGCTCCTCTGTGGTCGTCCGTTGCTACACCCCCTGAGACGGGGTAGCCCGCCTCCCTGTGACATGGACGAAATGAGACCTGCGTCTCCCGGTCGCCGGGCCCGGCGAACTCGGCGTCGATCTGCTGGGCCGGCCACCGACACCACCCTCTGTGCAGGGCGTTGATACGGGTGTCGTCGGCGGGGGAGATCGGCGTCATAAGGCGTACGCCAGGTCCCGCCCGGGGGTGTGCGCCGCGGGCTTCCTGCCACCGGGACCGCCGGGCTATCGTGGACGCCGCGCGCGCAGATCTCCGCGATCTTTCAGATTTTCTGAAAGATCCCCTGTAGAACTCCTCGATGGACGCGCGCTCTCGCCCGCCAACAGACTCCCTTCCTGAGATCCAAGCAGCGGACCCGACCGATCGGGACCGCCTCACAGGAAGCGCGATCTATGGCGAATCGATCCCGGAGAGTGGCGCCCGCAGGGCTCGCGCTCGTCCTGGCCCTCGTGACGGCGGGCTGCAACGCGAACTCGCAGTCCACCGAGCCGACGAAGGACAAGGACACGACGGCGCTCGAGTCCGTGCCCCAGGGCGGGACCCTGCACTACCTCTCGCGGCGCGCGACCGAGTCCTTCGAGACCGCCAAGGCGCAGATGGTGCCGACCACCCGGCTGCGGTGGGTGCACCGCGGGCTGACGTCGTGGCAGACGTTCCCGGACAAGGACACGATCCTCGTGCCGGACCTCGCCACCGACACCGGTAAGACGGACGACGGCGGCAAGACGTGGACCTTCACGCTGCAGGAGGGCCTGAAGTTCTCCGACGGCAGCCCGATCACCGCGCAGGACGTGAAGTACGGCATCGAGCGGTCGTTCGCGCCGATGTTCCAGGGTGGCCTCGGCTACCACAAGACGCTGCTGGTCGGCGGCACCGACTACGACGGCCCGTACGACGGAAAGGAGCTCGACTCCATCGAGGTCGTCGACGACCACAAGATCGTCTTCCATCTGACGCGTCCGTTCGGCAACTGGCCGTGGATCGTCAGCATGCCGGCCTTCGCGCCGGTGCCGGCTGCGGCCGACACCGAGCCGGAGACGTACGGCGAGCACCCGGTCGCCAGCGGCCCGTACCAGGTGACGAGCTTCCGCAAGGGCTCGCAGGCGGTGCTGGAACGCAACCCGAACTGGAAGGCCGACACCGACCAGGTACGGTTCGCCGGCCCGGACAAGATCGTTCTCGACATGGGCCTGAACAACGACACGATCGTGCAGCGCCTCATCGACGACAAGGGCGAGGACAAGACCGCGATCAGCAACGCGCTCATCTCGCCGTCGCAGTTCCAGCGGATCGAGTCCGACCCCTCGATCTCGGGCCGCATGGCCAACAGCCCGTCGGGCTACTTCCGCTACCTCGCCATGAACGTCAAGCGCCCGGTCCTCTCCGACGTCCGCGTGCGGCAGGCGATCAACTACGCGATCAACAAGGCCGAGCTGCAGAGCGTGTACGGCGGCCCGAAGTTCGGCGGCCAGATCACCTCGACCATCATGACGCCCGGCATCCCCGGCTACACCGAGTACAACCTGTACGACGGCGGTGCCACCGGCAACGTCGACAAGGCGAAGGAACTGCTCGCCGACGCCGGCGTCTCCGACCTGAAGCTCACGCTGACCTACCCGACCGACGTGAGTGCGATCGAGGAGAAGGAAGCCCAGAGCATCAAGAACTCGCTGGCGCGGGTCGGCGTCAAGGTCGAGCTCAAGGGCCTCGACGGCGACACCTGGTACGAGCTCATCTCGTCCGCCGACGGCGACTACGACATGACGACGAACGGCTGGGGAGCGGACTTCCCGAGCGGCATGAGCACCATCCAGCCGCTGTTCGCGTCGAGCGAGATCGGCAACGGCGGCGGCAACGCCTCGAAGTTCTCCAACCCCAAGGTGGACGCCGCGATCGAGGCCGCTACCGCGGAGCCGAACCTCGACAAGGCCGCCGAGATGTGGGCCGCGATCGACAAGCAGATCATGGAGGACGCCCCGATCGTGCCGATCCTCGTGCAGCGCACGCAGGCCCTGGCCGGTTCGAAGATCAAGAACTACTTCATCCCCGCCTACCCGCCGTTCGCGAACGAGCTGGTCGTCCGTGTCGATCGCTGAGATCCAGCAGGCGGAGGGCCGGGGTACGCCGGCCCTCGGCCGATTCCTCCGGAAGCGGTCGGTCCTCGGCCGTTTCCTCCGGAAGCGGTCCGGCGTCGCCGGCCTGATCATGCTGGTGGTGCCACTCGTCGCGGGGCTCTGCGCCCCGCTGCTCGTGTGGATCGAGGGACAGGACCCGAGCACCTTGCACACCGACCTGCTCGACCCGGACGGCGGCCGTCCGCTGGGCGCCTTCGGTGGCGTCAGCGCCGACCACTGGCTCGGCGTCGTCCCGGTGACGGGCGTCGACCTGTTCGCCCAGATCGTCTACGGCATCCGCTCGTCGCTGTTCATCGCGTTCGGGGCGAGCATCCTGTCGATCGCCTTCGCCGCCGTCCTCGGTACGGCGATGGGGTACTTCGGCGGCTGGCTCAACGCCGTCGCTGGGCGGGTGATCGACTTCATGTTCGGCTTCCCGGGCCTGATGTTCGTCATCGCGATCATGGCGATCGTGCCGCCGGAGATGCCGCGGGGCCTGGTCCTCGTGCTGGTACTGGCCTTCTTCGGCTGGGTTACCCCGGCCCGGATCATCGGCGCCCAGGCCGGCGCCATCAACGCCCGCGCCTTCGTCGAGGCGGCGCGCGCGACCGGGGCTCCGCCCTGGCAGATCATCCGCCGCGAGATGCTGCCGCACCTCTTCGGCCTGGTCGTCGTCCTGTTCGCGATGTCGCTGCCCGGCAACGTCAGCGTCGTCGCGGGACTGTCGTTCCTCGGCGTCGGCCTGCGTGGCGACGTCCCCGACCTCGGCAAGCTGCTCTCGGACTCGCTGCCGTGGATCTACAGCGGTGCGGACGTCTGGTACATGCTCTTCCCGGGCGCCGTGGTGTTCCTGATCGTATTCGGCGCCACGCTCGCCGGTGACGCGCTCCGCGACGTCCTCGACGTGCGCACGGAGGATGCTGCATGATCGTCTATATCGCCCGCCGCATGGTCACCGCGGTGTTCATGCTCCTCGCGATCGCCTTCGTGACGATAGCCCTCTTCTTCGGGGCCTCGAAGGACCCGGCCCGCGCCATGTGCGGCAAGCCGTGCCCGCCCGAGACCCGGGCCAAGGTCAGCGCCTACATGCAGACCGACCAGAGCGCGGTGTGGCAGTACACCGAGTTCGTGAAGGGCCTCTTCGTCGGCCGTACGTACGGCGAGGGCGCCCAGCGGGTGCACTGCGACGCGCCCTGCTTCGGCTACTCGTTCCCGAACCGCAGCGACGTCACGACGCTCATCGCCGAGCGGCTGCCCGTCACGTTGTCGCTCGCGTTCGGCGCGGCCGTCCTGTGCCTCGTCGTGGGCATCGGCCTCGGCGCGTTGTCGGCGATACGCAAGGGCGGGATCGTCGACCGGTTCTCGACCGGCTTCGCGATGTTCGGGCTGTCGGTGCCGACCTTCCTCGTCGGCCTGCTCGTCCTCCAGGTCTTCGGCTTCATGCTCAACGCGCTGCCGTACTCCGGCTTCGTGTCGTTCTCGGAGTCACCGACGGACTGGGCCTGGCACCTGATCGGCCCGTGGATGGTGCTGTCGTTCATCCTCGCCGCCGGCTACATCCGGGTCACCCGCACCCAGCTCCTCAACGAGCTCTCGGCCGACCACCTCGTCGCGATGACCGCGCGCGGCGCGTCGACGCGGCAGGTGAACCGGCACGCCGTCCGCGGCGTGATGGTGCCGGTCGTGGCGATGTTCGCGCTCGACGTCACCGCGCTCCTGGGCGGGTCGGTGATCGCGGAGAAGGTGTTCAGCCTGCACGGGCTCGGCGACCTGCTGCTGTCCGGCGTGAACGAGTCCGACCTGAGCATCGTCGTCGGGGTGACGCTCTTCTCCGCCTTCCTCATCATCGTCGGCAACCTGATCGCCGACCTGCTGATGCCGCTTCTCGATCCGAGGATCCGCCGTGCCTGACCCCGTACTCCAGGTCGAGGACCTGTGCGTCTCGTTCACCAGCGGCGGCGTCACCGCCGATGTCGTACGGGACCTCTCCGTGAGTCTGGACGGCGGCCGCACGCTCGCCGTGGTCGGCGAGTCGGGGTCGGGCAAGACGATCACCGGCCGGGCGATCATGCGGCTGCTGCCGCGCGGGGCGAGCGCCCGAGGCCGGATCGTCGTCGCCGGCCGGGAGATGCTCTCCGCCGACGAGCGCGAGCTGCGCCGGGCCCGCGGCTCCGACGTGGCCATGGTGTTCCAGGACTCGATGTCCGCGCTCAGCCCGTACCTCGACATCGGTGCGCACATCGCCCAGGCGGTCCGCCTGCACGACCCGTCGGTCACCCGCCGCGCTGCGCGGGCCCGTGCGGTCGAGATGCTCGACCGGGTCGGCATCCCCGAGCCCGCGGACGCCGTACGCCGCTTCCCGCACGAGTTCTCCGGCGGCATGCGGCAACGCGCGGTGATCGCGATGGCCCTGGTGAACCGGCCGGCGCTCCTCATCGCCGACGAGCCGACCACCGCGCTCGACGTGACGGTGCAGGCGCAGATCCTGGCCCTGCTCCGCGAGCTCCAGCGGGAGTACGGCATGGCGATGCTCCTGATCAGCCACGACTTCGGGGTGGTGGGGAGAGCGGCGGACGACGTCCTCGTGCTGTACGCCGGCCGCCAGGCCGAGTACGGCAGCCTCCGCGACATCTTCGAGCAACCCGCCCACCCGTACACCGCCGGTCTCCGCGCGGCCACGCCGCGGCTGGACGCCCGGCTCGACACTGGAGGAGAGCGGACCCGGCTCCGCGCCATCCCCGGCGCGCCCACGTCGCTGCGCGACGCCGGGCCGGGTTGCGCCTTCGCGCCGCGCTGCGGCCTCGCGGACCAAGTCGGCGAGCGCTGTGTCGTCGAGGCACCGCTGCCCACCGTCCGCCCGACCAGCGAGGGCGGCGGCCCGCACCTTGCGGCCTGCCACCTCGACCGTCTCCCCGCACTGAAGGAGGTCGCCCGGTGAGCGAGCCGATCCTGGAGATGACCGACGTCAGCAAGCGCTACCGCACCGCCGGTGGATTCGGACGCGGGCGCAAGGGCTTCCTCGCCGTCGACGGCGTCTCGCTCCACGTCGAGCGGGGCGAGGCGCTCGGCCTGGTCGGTGAGTCCGGCTCGGGCAAGTCCACGCTGGCGCGGATGGCCAACGGCCTGGTGGTGCCGACGTCCGGCACCGTCCGTACGGACGGGCAGGACATCGCACGCCTCGGCCGGCGAGGACTGCGGCGGCTGCGGCGCAACGTCGCCATGGTCTTCCAGGATCCGTTGGCGTCGCTGAACCCGCGGCAGACCGTGCGGCAGACGCTGGAGAACGTCTTCCGTGCGCACGGCGAGACGACGTCGACCGCCGAGCTGGTCGCGCTGCTGGAGTCGGTCGGCCTCGGTGCCGACTACCTGGGGCGCTACCCGCACGAAGCGTCCGGCGGGCAGCTCCAGCGCGTCGCCGTGGCGCGCGCGCTCGCCCTCAAGCCGGACCTGATCATCGCGGACGAGCCGACCTCGGCGCTCGACGTGTCGGTGCGTGCCCAGATCCTCAACCTGCTGGCCGACCTGCAGCGCGACCAGGGGATCTCGTTCCTCCACGTCAGCCACGACCTGGCGGTGATCCGGCTCTACAGCGACCGCGTCGCCGTCATGCAGCGCGGCCGCATCGTCGAGACCGGCCCGTCCGACGAGATCTTCCGCTCCCCGCAGCACCCCTGCACGCGCGCGCTGGTCGAGGCGACACCGGAGGCGGAGCTGCCGGCCTGACCTGCGGGAGCGTTGCGCGACGCCGACCAGGCGTGTCACGATCATGAACCATGACTCACCGAACGACCACCCCGTCGTGAGCCGGCCGGAGGCCGGCGCGACAAAGTACTGAATGAGGACACGTGGGAACCGACCTGTTCGTCCGAAAGTACGGGCGGGACGCAGCAGATGCGCCCGCCATCCTCATCCTGCACGGTGCCGTGGAGTCCGGCGCGTGCTACGGCGACGCCGTCGACCGCTGGGGCGGTGACTACCACATCGTGGCGCCGGACGCCCGGGGCCATGGGAAGTCGCCCAGCCGCCGGCCCGAGCACGAGGGCGTTCCGTCCACCGACGTGATGGTGCAGGACGCGATCGACATCCTCAAGGACATGCTCGACGAGACCGGGCGCAAGACGCTCGTCGTCGGGCACTCCATGGGCGCGCGGATCGCCGCCTTCGTCGCCGCCGACGCCCCGCACCTCGTGGCCGGCGTCGTGCTCGAGGACCCGCCGTGGTGGGTGCCGGAGGCCGGTCCCAACCCGTGGCTCAGCGTCGAGCAGACCGTCAAGGATCCCTTCGACTACGCCGACACGGCGTCGGTCGAGGAGCTCATGGACATGCAGCGCGAGCTCAACCCCCACTGGGCGGAGCAGGAGCTTCGCCCGCTCGCCGAGGCGATGAAGGCCGTCGACACCGACTACATGGAGCAGCGGCTCCACGAGAAGCGCCGGATCTGGACGCCGACCGCGCGGCAGATCACGGTCGGCCCGGCCGGCGTACCGGCGCTGCTCATCACCGGCACCGGCGACGTCATCGTCGACAAGCACTCCCGTGAGCGCCTCACGGCCGTCGCACCCGGCTTCGACGTCGTCGTGATCGAGGGCGCCCACCACTGCGTGCGCCGCGACAAGCCGGACGAGTACCACCGGCACGTCGACGCCTTCCTCCGCGAGAACGCGCCGTCGGCCGGAGCCGTCACTCCACGCTGAAGGTGTCGGACCGCGCGAGCGGGCCGTAGGTCTCCGAGTCCGGATCGGCGACAGCGGCCCGCATCGCCTCCAGCCCCGCGCGTACGACGGGGTGGCCCTGGTTGTCGCGCCGCGTCGTCATGATCACCTTGCGCAGCGGCGCGATGCCGCGCGTCGGCAGGATCGTCACCCAGTCGGCGTCGCGGGCGGAGAGCGCGGACTCCGGCACCAGGCAGATCCCCGCCTCGGCGGCGACCAGCGCCAGCGCGGCGCGGTAGTCGTCCGAGACGTGGGAGATCGGCGGGTGGAAGCCGAGCTCGGCGCACGCCTGCAGCACCATCGTGCGGCACGGGTTACCGGGCGAGGGCATGATCCAGCCCTCCTCGGTGAGCTGGGTGAGCCCGATGCCCTCCTCGCCGGCCAGCGGATGCGCGTGGGGGAGGACGGCCTTGAACCGCTCGATGTAGAGCGGGAACTTCACGATGTCGGGGGAGTCGCGCTCGGGGCCGGACTCGTACTCCAGGCTGACGGTCACGTCGATATCGCCGCGCATCAGCATCCGGTGGCTCATGTGCGCCTCCGCGTCGACGACCGTGACGTCGACGCCCGGCGCCTGGCGGCGCAGCTCGACGATGGCGGGTGCCACCAACCAGCTGATCGCCGTGGGGAAGGCGCCGATCCGGAGCTGCCCGAGGACGCCGCCCGCGTGCGCGGCCAGGTCGGCCTCGGCGATCTTCAGCCGGGAGCTGATCTCCTCGGCATGCCCGGCGAGGATGCGCCCGGCCGGCGTGAGCGCCAGCTTGCGCCCCGTGCGCACGACGAGCGCGTGGCCCACCTCGCGTTCGAGCGCCGCGAGCTGCTGCGACACCGCGGACGGCGTCAGGTGCAGCGCCGCCGCGGTCGCGGTGACCGAGTCGGACAGCACGAAGGCGCGAAGGACGAGGAGACGTCGGGGGTCGATCGTGGGCACGCGGGCTCCGTCGCGAGTCGGCCGGGCGTCCGTCGCGGTGGGGGCATCCGCGAGGCGGGACCGGGGGACCCCGATGGTAGCGGGCGCTTCCGGACGCGGGGCGCTCCGGCATGGGGTGTCCTGCCGCACGTGAGTGTTCACCGGCGGAAAGTCCGGGCCCCGGTCGAGGCCCGGACTCGTGAGCGTGCGGGTTCGCTCAGCCGTCAATGCGGTGGGTGGTCCAGAACGATGACAGGTCGACCGAGGTGGCGGCCTGGGCGGCGGCCTTGAACTCGGCGGTGGTCGAGATCCCGTACCAGTGGGCGCTGGCGTAGTTCCTCAGCAGGTTCTCCATCGCCGTGGTGCCGATCGTGCGCCGCAGGTCGTGCAGCGCGCACTTGCCGTAGGTGTAGACGACGGTTC